>CAYPTH010000052.1:0-20398 GCA_964413635.1 uncultured Spirochaetaceae bacterium | reverse complement strand
CGTCTGCCCGACCCGCGGCGTGTGTCCGGCCCGCGGCGTCTGCCCGACCCGCGGCCGGCCCACCCTCACCGCCCCCTGGGAATACCCCTTGCGCCGCAGCAACCTCTCCCGAGAGCACCATCGGCATTCCGTACTCCTTGGTCAGCGACTGGAGGCGACTCGCACCGTTGACGGGGTTGCCCATAATGTCGAACTGGATGCGCCGTTTTCCGCCGACGTTGGTGAAGCGCAAGTCGCCCGCGTCCACCCCGACGCCAATGCCGTCGAGCCCGGGAAGGCCGGCCGACTGCCACCCCTCGTTGAGCTCGCCGACGCGCGACAGCATATCCCGGGCCGCCTCGACGGCCCGGTGGGCAGCTCGCCCCTCCTCGAGGGGAAATCCGAAGACAGCGATAATCTCGTCGCCGATGTACTTGTTCACGTAGCCGCCGTGCTCGTGAATCACGCGTTCCATCTCCGCCAGGTATTCCGTCATGATGCGCTGCACCTTGTCGGGCGCGTGGTCGGTCACGAACTGAGTGTAGTTGCGGACATCGGCACAAATCACCGCAGCCTCACGCTCAATGCCCTCGGCGGTGCTCTCGATCTCCGCCGCGTGGCGCTCGAGAAGCGTGGGATCGAAGCCGAGGCTCGCGCGGTAGTTCTGCGCCAGGCGCATCCGGTGCGTCACCGCCACCAGCCCGATTGCCGCGACCACCTCCAACAGCATGAGGCCATACGGCAGCCACAGCCGCCACACAGCGAAGACCAGGGGCGGCACAATTGCCGTTAGAAGAACAAGGCCGATGATGCCGATGCGCCTTCCCCGCCGGCTCCGCCAGGTCCCGAAGAGGACCACGGCCACCGCCGGAACGAGGGCGATCAAGCGCGCCGGCCAACCGTCGACGCGCGCAATCCGTCGCTCGGAGAGGTGCGTCCAGAAGGAGACGACCTGCGCCAACACACCCGGCACCCGCCTCCCGCCGCTGCCGGGAATGGGATAGCGGTCCCCGCCGGGAAGATCGGTGCCAATGAATACGACGCGGTCGGCAAAAACGGAGAGCGGCGTCCGGTTCTCATTGGCCAGACGCTCATCCGAGCCCTGAATGATGTCGGCAATGTCGAAGGTCGGCACTGAGGTGGGATCAAAGGAAAAGTCGAGCCAGAGGCTTTCGGAGCCGTCCAGGTGGTCACCACCGCCTTGGGCTTCACCTCCGGCGCCGGGGTTGACCGCTACACGCGCCGCCGCAGCCCCCAACGGCGGGAGCGGCGCTTCCGCCACCGTACGCCTGGGAAGCCCCTGCACCACCACGAACTGCTTCCAGCCAATCGCGGCTAAGTCGGGACGCAGTATCGGGTTGCTTCGCTCCTCGCTTCCCTCGGCGGCCACGACTGGTAGACGGGTGAAGGCGGCGGCCAGGTCCCCATCGAGCTCGGGCATTTCCGCAACGAAGGTCGCGTCCCAGACGACGGCGCGGGCATTCACCGAAGCCAGGCGCGCGAGCATTTCGGGATAGTAGCGGCGCCAGTCGGCGCCGTAGACATCACCTACACTAGCCTCCGAGTCCAGCGTCACCAGGAGCACCGCAACATCCGCCGGCTCCTCGGCGGCACCCAGGGCGCGATTCACGGCGAAGCGGAAATCCAGGAAGGCGTACTCTGCGCGGCTCGGATTGCCCCCGCCGACTAGTGTCAGAAGAAGCAAGAGAAGAATGAGTGCCGCCCGCGTCTGAACCTGCTTACTCGGCAGCCGCACGCCTCGCCCCCATGGCCCCATCGGCCCTAAAGCAGGCTATCCCAGTCTACGTCACTGCGCTCGCGGCGCACCCGTCGTTCCAGAGAGTCGGCGGCGCGGCGGTCGCGCTCGCGCATGGCGCGAATGCGAATGGCAATGACCTCTGCATCCGCCCCCTTTAGTCCAACGGCGCCGATGTACTGGCCCGCCGCACGCTCGGCAATCCGGTCGTCCCCGGCGTAGAAGGCGCCGATGCCGGCCAGCATTTGCAGGCGCGGCGGAAGACCGTCCACGTCCGCGACGGAGGGCTCGACGAGCTGGTATTCGAAGGCCGCATCGAGGGCGGCATCGAAATCACCCAGACCCAAGAGGGCGTAGGTGAGCTGCACGTAGTACTCCTCCAGGTCGAAGTCGCCCTCCTCGGGGTACTCAATGCGCTTGAGGTGGCCCACCGCTTCGCGGTAGTCGCCCCGTTCGAGGGCCTCGACACCTTCGGCGAATTCATCGTTCACATTGACATCCGTGATGAAGCCCCCGTACTGGTCCGCGGTGGCCGCCTCACTGGCGCGGCCCCCGAAGTCCGCAACGTCCTCCTCCGGTGGCGCCAGGGAGTTTCCAATGCTGCGAATGAGCCGCGCAATCAGCCCCGGCCGGGAGGCGCGCACGCGCTGCGCAAGAAAGGCCGACACCTCCGACTCCGACCGCGGCGCAATCTCGAACTCCTGACCCTGCACCAGAATGGTCGCCCAGGTGTCGAAGTCGGTCCGGAGCACCGAATCCGGGTAGAGGGCATCCCCCTCCTCGGCCTCAATGAACTGCCCGGCGCCGAAGGCATCGATCTCAGCCCAGCCGTCGACACTCGTGATTCGCCCGACCTGCTCTTGGGCCGGGGCCGCAACGGCAAGCGCCGCCATGACCAGTGCGGCAAAAAGCAGGCGCCGCGCTCTTCTCACTCGCTGTTCCATACGCTAGATGGTAGTACGTTGCGGGGCGGATTGCACGAGTTGCAAGTCTCGGCTATCAGGTAATAGAGGAAGAGTCCGTGGTGAAGACCCTGCGCATGTGGACGCACTCGGTGTAGAGCGTGCCGGCTTCGTACGGCGCCGCCGGCGGCCGTCAGCTTACGCCCACGGCGTTCCTTCCGCCCGTCGTATCTGGATCTCGTCGACGGCAGCGCCATCCCCGAGCTCATAGAGGAAGCGCACGGTCTTCGCGACAGCTTCCGGCTGAATGAGGATGTCCGGATCCAGATCAGGTCGCACCCCTTTGATCATGTCGGTAGCTGTGCCGCCGGGAGAGATGGCGTGGAGGCGAATCCGCTTTTCGCGGAGCTCCTTCGCCGCAGCCTTGGTGAAGCCCAACAGGGCGTGTTTGGTGGCGCCGTAGGCGCTCTGCTCGGCGTAGCCCTTGTGGGCGACGACGGAGGCAATATTGATGACGACGCCTTCGTCGGCGAGGGCCGACCCTGCGGCGGGGGCCGACCCCGCGCCGAGGGATTGGCCCGCACCGCCGCTCAACAGCGGCACCAACTCCTGGGTGAGGAAGTACGGCACCTCGACGTTAATGGAGAAGTGACGGCGAAGGTCCTCCCGGGTGGTCGAGAGGAAGGGCTTTGCCTCGGCCACACCGGCGTTGTTCACCAAAAGATCAATGCGGCCGAAGGCTGATTCGAGGGCGGCGCGGATTGCGGGAACGGCATCGGGCTGGACCAGGTCGGCGGTGTGAGTGTGACAGCCCGCGCCGCGGCTACGCGCCTCCTCGGCGACAGCCGACAGCGCCTCCCTGTTTCGCGCGACGAGGAATAGCGTGGCGCCGTGATCGGCGAGCTCCAGGGCGACGGCGCGGCCGATTCCGCGAGAGGCTCCGGTAATAGCTGCAACCGCATTCGAGAGTGGCCGTGGCACTGCGTTCCTCCTCCTGTTGTCCGGTCATGACGAAGAGCTGCCCCAGGGCACGTTCGCGTCGTTGCACCTGAGCCTACGCTGAGGCGGGCCCGGGGTCAAACACCCGCGTCGTATGCCGGAGCTTGTTGAAAAGCGAGCGGAATCGGTGGCGGCCCGCGCCGTTTTGACGCTCCGTGCCGCGCCCTCTATAATAAGCGGCATGACTCACAAGGCGCGCTTGCGCCGCCTGGACAACCGTGCGATATTCCCGCAAGCATTTGCAGTTTTGGCCGCTCAATTGTAGACGCGTTTATTTGTGAGTAATATACTAAGCTTAGTGACTGGATAATTAAGTATCTATTAAATACTATCGTATTTACGGCTCCATGGGCCGTCACCCCGCTGAGGAGGCGTCGTGGCACAAAAGATCTTCCAAAAACAGTTGATCATGCGACGGGTCCTGTACTCCCTCGTACCGATCTTTCTCTTCTCCATCTACCTTTACGGGTGGCGCGTACTTGCCGTCGTCGCCGTGACCTTTGCGCTCGGCATCCTTACCGAGTACATAATGGAGAAACGCAAAAACAAGAAGGTGAGCGAGGCCGTCCTTGTGACGTGTGCACTCTACTCCTTGTCCATGCCTCCAGCAGTACCCCTTTGGATCGTGGCGGTCGGTATTGTCTTTGCGGTCTTCATTGGCAAGGAGGTGTACGGCGGTTTCGGGCGCAACATCTTCAACCCGGCAATTACTGGGCGGCTGTTCATTTACATCACCTTCGCGACGGTGCTTGCGACCTCGTGGATGGTTCCCGGCGCATTCGGAACCGCCGGAGAGGCCGGTGTGGATGCCCTGAGTGCGGCTACTCCCCTGACCGCCATGCGCAACGGAGATATGCCGAACTGGCTCGATCTCCTCATTGGCACGCGGGGCGGTTCCATTGGCGAAAGCTCAACAATTCTCATTGTTGCGGCGGCGATTTATCTAATATGGACCAAGACCGCGCAGTGGCGCCTCATCCTCTCAACCGTCCTGAGTGCCGGTATTCTGACATCGATCTTCTACTTCTCCGGTATCGCACCGAGCTTCCCGCCTCATCTGGCAATGATGTCCGGCAGCATTCTCTACGTATCGGTATTTATGACTACGGACCCGGTTTCGGCGCCGAATCAGAAGAACTCGCAGTGGGTCTACGGCGCGCTCATTGGCACGGTGACCATATTGGTCCGCACCTTCTCCGGTTTTCCCGAGGGAACGAGTTTCGGCATCCTAATGGGCAATGTCTTCGCAAGCCTCATTGATGAGCTGATGCCCAAGCCGGCCAAGAAACAGAAGAAGGCCAAACCGGCTCCCCAGACCAAGGAGGCCTCGGCGTGAACAAGCAGAGCACCATCTACACCGTCATCTTCATGTTTATTGTGAGCTTCGCCTTTGTGTTCCTTCTCTCCTTGACCAATGAGGCGACGCGGGAGCAGGTCGAACTGAACCAAGAGGTCGCGCGACAGCGGGCAATTCTGTCCGCCATGTCGATGCGCGGTCTCACCGACGAGGAAGTGCTCTCAAGTTACGAGGAAGTTGAGACGATAGAGCGCGACGGTACCACCCTCTTCCGCGCCAATGTGGAGGGAAAAAACGTGATTGCGAAGGAGTTCCGAGGCTCCGGCCTTTGGGGAACAATCACCGGCGTCCTGGCCGTCAACGAGGATGTAACGGAGACAGTCGGCCTCACCATCATCAACCACAACGAGACTCCGGGCCTCGGCGGGCGCATTACCGAGCGCTGGTTCCAGCGGCAGTTCGAGGGAGAGGAAATCGGCGCAAACGACCAAATCCAGTTCACCAAGGGAGACGGCGACACCGACTACAGCAACAGTGAGGTAGACGGCATTACCGGAGCTTCCAGAACCACCGATTCGATGGAACGCATTGTGAACCGAGAAATCGAGGCGATTCAGTCGCTGTTGGGAGGTAACGCATGAGCGATACTGCAGCGAAAAGCCCAGGACAGATTCTCAAAGGGAATCTCTGGACGAATAATCCGATCTTCATGCAGGTCCTCGGCATCTGCTCAGCTCTTGCCGTTACGAATCTGCTGACCAATACCGCCATCATGGCTGCCGGCGTGATCTTCACGACGGCAATGACCAACCTTACGGTTTCCCTGCTCAAGGGCTTCATGCCGCGGAAGGTCAGGATGATGGTGCAGACCCTGATCATCGCCTTCTACGTGATCATTGTAGACATTGTCCTCAAGGCGTATTTGCCGGCTATTAGCGAGAACCTCGGTCCCTACGTCGGACTGATCATTACGAACTGCATCATCATGGGTCGAGCGGAGGCCTTCGCACAGAGCAACGGGCCGGTCCTTTCATTCTGGGACGGCGTAACTTCCGGCGCAGGCTACATGGGCGTGCTGCTGACAATTGCACTCTTTCGGGAGCTCCTCGGATTCGGCGCGCTCTTCGGGTTCCAGGTACTCCCGGATAGCTTCGTGCCCTGGATCATCATGGTCATGCCGCCGAGCGCATTCTTCCTGTTGGGGATCATAATCTGGGCCGGTAAGTCTGTAATGATGAAGCAAGGAGAGCTGGCATGAGTCCACAGATTAGCTATTTCAGTCTCTTTTTCGCATCTATATTTACGAGCAACATCCTCCTTGCAAACTTCCTGGGGATGTGCTCCTTCATCTCCATTTCAAAGGATATGAAGTCATCGAACGGCCTGGGCATGGCCGTGGTGGTAGTCCTTACGGTTACCGGCGGCGTCAACTGGCTTATCCTCAATCTGGTCCTCGAGCCACTCGGCCTGGTGTACCTGCGCTACATTATCTTCATCATTGTCATTGCCGGCGTCGTGCAGATGCTGGAGATGGTCATTGATCGTCTCTCGCAGAACCTCTACATGTCACTGGGCATCTTCCTGCCGCTGATCACCGTGAACTGTGCCATCCTCGGTGTCTCCCTCTTTATTGAGATCCGGGAGTACACCTTCCTGCAGTCGCTGGTCTACGGCTTCGGTTCCGGCCTCGGATGGTGGCTCGCCATCATGGCGCTGTCGGCCATTCGAAAAAAGACGGAGAAGGCTCCCGTGCCGTCCGCGTTGCAGGGCGCCGGCCTGACCATGATCACCATTGGTTTCATGGCCATGGCCTTCATGGGCTTCTCCGGAATGCTCCAGGTTCAGTAAAAGGAGAACACACGTGGATCTAGCGTACTTCATTGCGCCAATCGCCATATCATCCATCAGCGCCGTCTTGGCGGCTCTGGTCTCGATCACCGACAAGATCGTCAACAACTACGGCGAGGTCGTGATCAACATCAACGAGGGCTCGAAGGAGCTCGATGTTCAGGGCGGCGGAAATATGCTCGTCACCCTCGCGGAGAGCGGCATCTACGTGCCGTCGGCCTGCGGTGGTCGCGGAAGCTGCGGCGAGTGTAAGGTGAAGGTGACATCGGACATTGGCCCCCACCTGCCGACCGAGCTCCCCTACCTCTCCAAGGAAGAGATCGATGACGGAGTCCACCTCTCTTGCCAGGTGAAGCTCAAGTCCGACGTGGACATTGAGATTCCCGAATACCTCTTCAACATTCAGCAGTACGAGGCGACGGTGGAGCGCATCCGCGACGTCACCCATGACATCAAAGAGGTCATGCTCAAGCTGCCGAATGATGCCGAGGTCAACTTCCGCGCGGGACAGTACGGCCAGATCGAGATCCCTCCCTACGGCAAGGTGAAAGAGAAGACCTCCCGGGCTTACTCAATGGCCTCGTCTCCAAACGACAAGAACCACCTCGAGTTCTTGGTTCGCCTGGTTCCGGGCGGAATAGTTACGAGCTACGTCCACGAGCAGCTCCAAGAGGGACAGAAAATGAACGTGGTCGCTCCCTTCGGTGAGTTCTACGTTCGCGAAACCGACGCGCAGATGATCTGTGTCGCCGGCGGCTCGGGCATGGCGCCCTTCAAGGGCATTTTTCAGTACCGCATGGAGCAGGACCTCATGAACGAGCGCGAGATCTACTACTTCTTCGGCGCCCGAACCGGCAAGGACATGTTCTACCTGGACTGGCTCTGGGAGCTGGACGAGAAGTACGAGAAGTTCCACTTCGTCCCCGCCCTTTCGGAGCCGGAAGAGGGAACCGACTGGAAGGGAGCGACCGGCCTCATTACCGAGGTCCTGGACGACTACCTCCAGAACACGATCTCGATGGACATTGAAAAGGAAGGATACCTCTGCGGTAGCCCCGGCATGCTCGACGCCTGCATGGATGTCATGAGGAAGCACGAGATGCCCGAGGATAAGATATACTTCGACAAGTTCGCCTAGCAGGAGGTTAGACACAACCATGCATATGTCTCCCGAGTATCAGAAGGCGCAGGAAAACATGCAGCCGGGGGAGATTACCTCCGACGGCTTCTTAGGGAGCGATGAGCGTCCGATCGTTGATATTATTGCGGCCGACGAAGAGGCAATGGCGGCGCACGGGCTCTCGTTCGAGGAGTGCGCGGAGCGCATGCACTATCTCATGAACGAGGGCCGCAAGGGCCTCGAGGAACCGGTAAGTGTGGACGGCAAATGGATCGTCCGCGTAAGCGAGGCGCGCGGCTTCTTACCCTCACCCTTTGAGGACGGCATATTCCGCAAGGTGAACGCCCAGGTACAGCACGCACCAGGGGGCGAGCCGACGGGAGAGGACATCCTTTTTTCCGAGCTATCGATTCACCTCTTCGAGAAGTACCATTTTCTTCAGGGGAAAGGCTCTTCGTTCCGCTTGGAGCCGGCACAGCTCAAAAAGGTTCTTGAATTGTAGCACTACGGCAGCGGCGTTTCGGCGTCGCTGCCCGGGCCGCCGTTGACCCCGTCGCGCGTTGTCCCGGTCGCCCGCGCGAACAACAACTTTGTTGATTATCTAAAAAAACTTTGTTTTGGTTCATATCACTTGCAAATCCCCAGCTCCTGTCCTATCCTATACTCCCTAGTAAGGAGTAGCGAGCTGTGGACGAACCTCGGATTCTCATTGTAGAAGACGAAAAAATCATCTGTCTCGACCTTCAGCGCCGCCTCGAGAAGTTCGGTTACACGGTTGCAGGAATTGCCTCCACCGCTGAAGAGGCAATTGAAAAGGCCGCGAACCTGCACCCCGACATCATTCTCATGGATATCATGCTCGGCGAGGAGTCCGACGGCATTGACGCTGCGACGCAGATCAAGGACCTCCTGGCAATTCCGGTCATCTTCCTCACCGCTTACGCCGACGATAAGACGCTCGACCGGGCAAAAGTGGCGGAACCCTTCGGCTACGTGCTCAAGCCCTTCAAAGAGCGGGAGCTCTACACCACTATAGACATTGCTCTCCACAAGAGCGGGATTGACAAGAAGCTCGCCCGCCAGGAGCGCTGGTTCTCCGGCATTCTCCACGGCGTCGCCGACGGAATCATCGCGACGGACACCGAAAACCGTATCGAGTTCATGAATCCTGTGGCCGAGCATCTCACCGGCTGGAACGAGGACGACGCCAAAGAGAAACCGCTCGCTGAGGTTTTCCAAGTCTTCGACAACAACTCGGAGATCCGACTCGAGCTGCCGACTGCATCCGGACCGGGGAATCGTCGCGGCCCCCTGTACTTCGAAGACGTGTTCCTGACCAACAAACAGGGTGCGCGTATCCACATCAACGGCACCGTCGCCCCCATACACGTCGATCACGGTGTGAAAAGTGGCCAGGCAATCGCGTTCCGTGACATAAGCGCAATTAAGCGGATGTCGGACACCATTGTGTATCAGGCGAGCCACGACGCCCTTACCGGCCTCATCAACCGGGAGGAGTTCTTCTCTCAGCTCGACGACGTAGCACGGTCGACGGCGGACGATGGACGTAGCCACACCTTCGCCTACATAGACCTGGATCAATTCAAGATCATAAACGATGTGTGCGGTCACTACGCCGGGGACGAGCTTCTACGTCAGGTCTCCCAAGCTATTCAAGATCGCCTGCGGGACGAGTTCGTAATCGGCCGCCTCGGTGGAGACGAGTTTGGGGTTGTCCTGGTGGACTGTCCTCTGGATGACGCGTACAGCCGGGCGGAAGGCGTTCTTGAAGCGGTTCGCCGAAAGTTCATCTGGCAAAAACACTCCTTCAACGTGACGGCAAGCATTGGGCTCGTCCCCGTCACCGAAGACCAAACGGACGGCTACGCCATTCTGGCGGGGGCCGACGACGCCTGTTACCTTGCCAAAGAAGAGGGCGGCAACGGCGTCAAGATCTACGAAACGGCAAACCATACCTTCCTGAAACGTCGGGGCGAGATGCAGTGGATCTCTCGCCTGACCCACGCTCTCGAGGAGGATCGCTTCGCCCTCTACTTTCAGCCCATCGTGGCCCTAAAGGACGGAGAAACGGACAAGAGAGAAATTCTTCTTCGGCTTCAGGAGACAGACGGGAGCCTTGTGGATCCCTCCGCCTTCATACCGGCAGCTGAGCGCTACAACCTCATGCCCAACATTGACCGATGGGTGCTAAACGCAGTCAGCTTGTATGCCTCGCGACAGATCGAGCTTCACGACGAGTGTGACGTGTTCTGCATCAACATCTCCGGCGCCTCCGTCGCCGACGAGACCTTCTTGGACTTCGCCGTGGCACTTTTCGAGCGACACCCCAAGCTGCCGGCGTCATTCTGCCTGGAAATAACCGAGACGGCGGCAATCGAGAACCTCACACGAGCCGTTGAGTTCATGAACCGTCTCAAGAAAATGGGCGTGACCTTTGCCCTCGACGACTTCGGCAACGGCTTCTCCTCATTTGCCTACCTCAAGAGCCTCCCGGTAGATTACCTCAAGCTCGACGGATCCTTTGTTCGGGGGATCGATGAAGACGCGATCGATCGCTCCATGGTCGAGGCCGTGAACAGTATTGGACACGTTATCGGCATGAAAACCATTGCCGAGTTCGTTCGCAACCAGGAGATCCAGGATCTCGTCGAGAGCTTCGGTGTCGACTACATTCAGGGCTTCCACATTGCAAGACCGGCACCCCTGCCCCGACTCGACGAAGACGAAGCTACCGGGTAACCTAAGGCCACTGTGCGCATCTTCCTCGTTGGCATGAAGCACGTCGGAAAGTCTACGATTGGACGTTTCCTCGCGAGCCGTCGTAATCTCCCATTTTTCGACTTGGATGATGAAATCATTCGCGCCGCCGCGAAGGAGACGACGCGTCCCCTCGCGCGCGCCCGGGATGTCTTTGAGGTATTCGGGGAGGGGCGCTTTCGGGAGCTCGAGGCGGAGCAGCTCCGAAGCCTCTGTGAGAGCCCCGAGACGGAAGACGCGGTGATCGCCCTCGGTGGCGGCGCGGTAGAGCGGAGGGACTCGGCCCACCTTCTTTCCCGCTCTGGGACAATCGTGTATCTTCGAGAGGACCTGAACCGCATCTGGAATCGCGTCCGTCAGCGGGGTCTTCCCTCCTACTTGCGGAGCGACGACCCGAAGTCTGAGTTTCGGGCGTTGGCGGAGCAGCGTGACGCCGCGTTCCGAGCGGTTGCGACAAGGGTTGTCGAGCTCCACGGAGGCTCGGTCGCAGATGCGGTTGCTCAGGTCGAATCAAAGATCAACTGGGAGTGACGATGCCAGGGAACACCTTCGGTCACAGCTACCGCATCACCACCTTCGGAGAGTCCCACGGCGGAGCCGTGGGCGTTGTGATTGACGGCGTGACACCGGGAGTAGAGATCTCGGTCGAGGAAGTGCAGAAGCAACTCGACAGACGAAAACCCGGTCAGTCGGATATTACAACGTCGCGCAAAGAACCCGACATTGTGAACATCCTCTCCGGCGTCTTCCAGGGGCAGACCACCGGCACGCCGGTACTCATGATCCTCTACAACAAAGACGCAGACCCCTCAGCCTACGACGACATCCGGCAACTCTTTCGTCCCGGCCACGCCGACTACACCTACCTGCGCAAGTACGGCATCCGCGATTGGCGTGGCAGCGGGCGGGCGTCGGGTCGGGAGACCGCGGGGCGCGTTGCCGCCGGAGCTTTGGCTCGCAAGCTTCTCTCTGCCCGCGGCGTCTCCATTCTCGCCTACACCGTCCGTGCGGGCGGAATCTCTTGCGAGAGCTTCGATCCGACCGTGATCGAGGAAAACCCAATGCGCGCCTGCGACCTTGCCGCGGCGGAGAAGATGATGGCCAAGGCAACCGCATTGAAGGAGCAGGAAGACAGCATGGGCGGAGTGGTTGAGTGCAGGATTTCCGGCGTAAGCGCGGGACTCGGCGAACCGGTGTTCGACAAGCTCGACGCGGCGCTCGGTCACGCCATGCTTTCGGTGGGTTCAATCAAGGGTATTGAGTTCGGAGCGGGGTTCAACGTCGCCGACATGACCGGCAGCGAGCACAACGATCAGATGAGCGCCGCGGGATTCATGACCAACAACGCCGGCGGCATTGTCGGCGGCATTTCGACGGGGGAGGAGATTGTCTTCCGGGTCGCCGTAAAGCCGACGTCGTCAATTGCTCGACCACAGAAGACCGTGGATCTCGAGGGAAACGAACGGGTAATCCGCACCGAAGGTCGGCACGACGCCTGCATCTGTCCACGGATTGTTCCGGTTGTGGAGGCAATGGCGTGCCTCGTGCTCGAAGATCACTTCAAGCGCCAGGCCGCCATGCTTGGGTAATCTGAGTTATTCCTCTTCCGGAGAAAACTCTTCCTTCGAGGCGCCGCACATGGGGCATACCCAATCCTCAGGGATGGACTCGAAGGGAGTGCCGGGCTCTACGCCGTTGTCAGGATCGCCCTCATCCGGGTCGTAAATGTATCCACAAACATCACAAACGTATCGTTGCATTCCGTACTCCTCATTGGGGTATTCGCTCGACTTGTGTGAGTTAAGTCGGGAGAAAATGTAACATAATTTATCGACTTCGTTAAGTACACAAGAGCTTAGCAAGCGAGGGTGTCTGCAAGGCTCTGCCGCGATAGACCCGGATGAATTCCCGCTCGAGTGAGGGCAAAGTCGTACTTCGCCGGATCCGTCGGATCAAGGCGACGGAACGAAGCGGTCACTTCTTCCGCGGCACGCCGATCCGCGGTCTTCCGCTCGGTCAGCCCCAGATACCCGGCAATACGAAGCATATGGGTGTCCACCGGGACAATGAGCTTCGCCGCATCCACGCCTTGCCACACGCCGAGGTCGAGCTCGTCGGAACGCACCATCCACCGTAGGAAGAGGTGAAGGCGCTTGCTCGCGCTCCCCTTTTCGGGGAACGAGACCAGAATGCCGTGATCGCCCCCGCTGTAGTCCGATAGCCGTCCCGCGAAGCTGGTGAGCGCGGGAAGAACGGTGTCATGATCCTCTGCATAGTCGCGCAAGAAGGCTTGCTCCAGAGAGCCGAAACGACGGAGCATTTCGCCGAGACCGAAGAGAAGATTGCTCACGTGGCTGGTGCGAAAGAACCGGTAGACGAAGCCCGGAAGGCGCTCAGCAATCTGTGTTCGATCGAGGACCAGAAGATCTCGATGGGGGTTGGGAAATGCCGAGAGCACCCGTCTGCAGGCGTCGAGAATACTGTGAACCTGACCGAGGGCCAAGGAGGAAGCGATGAAGGCCACGATCTCGCGGTCCTCCGGCGCAGTGTATTCGTGAACAATCTCCAGGGGATCCGGGTGGAGAAACTCGCGGTTGTGGTACCGGGCGTATGCGGTATCCGCAATGAGACGGAGGAGCTCCAGTGACGGTCGCCGGTCCGCCGGCAAGGCGAGTTCCCGAGCGGCTGGAAGCGTACCGGCGCTGGGTAGAAACGTGCTCATTTATCCGGTAGTCTATCGCGCAAGGGCGTGCAAAGGAAGAGATATGGACCAAGTCATCGCGTTTCTAGCTGATCAATTCTACTGGGTATTCCTTGCAATCCTCCTCGTCAACGTGTTCCAGCGGCGGCACCACAGCAAAGCGGTGAAGAAGCGTTTCGCCACGCTCTACCTCGGCGCAGCTGCATTCGTGATCTTTCTCATGGCAAACGCCGTGGTGGAGTTTGGCCTGCCGGATTGGTCCCTTATCTTTGGCATCGCCGCCGTAATCCTGGTCCTGTATATCTACCGTAGCCACACCTTCCCCTTCACCCTGCGCTGTCGGCGCTCAGGCAAGATGCTGGACTTCCAGACCATTCTGTATCGGGACTCGAATATTCTGCCGGAGTTCGATGAGGAAGAGCAGGACCCCTCGTCGTGACGACCTGCCACGCCGCGGGGACGCCGGACGTCACTCGCCCCGGCTGTTGGTGAGGTGTACCACCAAGAGCACAACCCCAAACAACACGAATAGCAGCGGCCACCAGGCAGCTACGACGCTCTCGAAGGATGAATCGATGAGATCCAGGCTAAAGGGGAGAAACATGATCGCCAGCACGACCAGGGCCACAGCCGGCACCGACAGGGTGAGGCGCGACTCACCGGAGACGCGCCGGGCGTAGACGAAAAGCGAGACACCGGCGATCGCCATGAACACCGGCCAGGTTCGAACAAGGGCCACCGCCGTCAGGACGGTGTTGCTGAGCAGGATGAAGAGCCCACCAAGGGCCAGCACCATGCCGACCAAAACGTAGTTGTCGTTTTCGCCGCGCAATAAACCTTGGTACAGGAAGACCAGTCCGGCAATCAGCGGAAACAGCGGCCACAGCGCCGATAGTTGCGGAACAGCCCCGAGCGTCCACAAAAGCAGGACAAGCCCCAGCAGAATAAAGAGAATGCTCCACACTAGAAACTTGTTTGGGAAGCGAACCGCCATGATGGAGCTAAAGTGTAGCAGAGGGTCGCATCCTTGCCAATGAAGGGAGTGTGACGTAGAATCGCGGAGTATGAGGCACCCCGTCGTTCTCGTTGCCATTGCAACGATACTCGTGGCTCTGGCAGGCTGTGCGCACCAAGAGAACGAGTTCTACCTCGTCGGTGACGAAAGCAAACAAGAACAGATAAGCGAGCTTTTCAAGCTCCTCGAGGACACAAGCGACGCACAACGCCGCGTGACACTCATGGAGCAGATATCGAGCCACCTCGTTTCCGCCGGCTATCCGGAGCGGATGCGGATCCTTCTGACGTCACACGTGACGGCGGAGCCATTGGACCCGTACAACGCATACTATCTCCTTCTCGTTGCCCAGAGTTACGAAAAGAACTCAACCGAGATGGCCCGTCACTACTACGACAGGCTGGTCACAAACTACTCGGACGTGAAGATCCGCGCCTCAACCGCCCACTACATGGCGCTACGCCGCCTCATTGATACGACCCCTGAGCCTGCAAAGCGCATATCATACTATCGCAGTCTGATTAATGACTTCGCCGAGCGCGTCGACGTGGGCAAGATGCACTACTACCTGGCCAAAACATTTGAAGAGCTCGGTGAATGGGACGCTGCCTACGACTCCTATAGGAGCTTCTTAGATTATCCGCAATCCAATATTCCGGGCTATCCCAATGCGCACGAGGATATTCGCACCGAGGTTGCCTTCTTCGACTCTTCCAAGAATTGGACCATGGACAATCTGGACGACCTGGTGGCGGCCGTTAAGTACGCCCTGTGGCGTCAGGACTCCCGCATGCTCCTGCGCTTCCGGGCGGAGCAGAATTTCTTTGCCATGTCGTGGGAGCAGCAGGAAAGCGACTTCAACAGCCAGAATCCCTTCAATCTCGGAATCTTCCTGGAACGCTCGCGGGTCCGGTATGCAGAGGACATTGATGTAAACTCCAATTTCCGGGAGGCGTACTTGCGCACCTGGGGATGGTCGCACCGAATTGCGACGTGGTACCTCTACTTCCGCCGCGTCGATTTTCCGGCAAACCCGGAGATCCACGGAGACTGGGAGTGGGCCGGTATCTTCTTTGGTGAAGCGCTCTGATGCGTGGCCCTAACACGGCAATGCTTCCGTGGTTCTTTCCCTTGCTGCTGGTGATCGCGGTTGCAGCTCCTGCCGGTAGCCAAGGTAGTACGCCGCCACAGATACGATATGCGGCCAACGTACACTGGGCCGAGGGGCTCCTCCGCATTGAAACCGTCGTCACGCCGCAGTCCGACCGGGGGCTGATAACTACGCTCGACGCCGAGCAAGCCGCCGCAAGAAACCTCCGCGACCGCACGCTCAACGCTGTGTACGGCCTCCAGCTCAATTCTCAGGCCACTGTGCGAGATTACCTCGAAGAAAACCGGCAGCTCGCCGCGACGGTAGCCAACGCCGTTTCACAACCGCAGCTTACCCAACGCTTCCCAAGCGAAGACTTGAAGTCGGTGGAGCTTCGTCATGAGATTCCACTCTACCCTCGGGTTATCGACTCCTTCGTTCGCCGCCGAACACCGCAGGAAGCTCCGCGACACATTGGATGGGTGCCTACACGGGAGTTTACCGGTATCGTCATATACGCGGCGACGCCCCTCCCCGTACACGGAACGCAGCGCAGCGAGCTCGTACAGCCCGCGCTCTTGCCCGAGATCTTCGATACGAGTGCCGGCATGCGGAACGTGGTGAGCCCCGAAATGGTACGGCCGAACCGGCTACGAGAGTGGGGCGTCGCCGCCTATACCACGAGCCCGGATGAAGCACCATTCGAAGATCGAATTGGGCTCACGCCCCTGCGCATTCGCGCCACCGGAGTGTTCGGCATCTATCCCACCGACCTCATTATCCATGAAAACGATGCGAATCTGATTCTCGCTACCGAGGCGAACCGCCGGTTGATCGAGGAGGGGCGTATCCTTATTATCCTCAACGACCAAGTCATATCTCGCACAGTAGCACGCAACTGAAACCGGAGAACGGCATGAATTTCCGCACCGCGGCACTCCTCTGCTTTACGACCCTTCTCGTCACCATCCTGACCTCCTGCGATCCCGGAGCCATCGGAAGCGCCGTTGTCCTGTGGCCCGAGGAGGGATGGGCGGTGAGCCCGGGTGCGGTCGTTTCGGTTCTCGAAGAATCTGAAGTGCAACAGAGTTACCGTATTCGCATACCGGCGGCGGACCAGACGCGCATGAGCCCGAAGTGGCGGCTTCGCTACTTCGAAACCGAGGAAGCCGCGCGCGCCTACGCAGCGGACCTTGAACCCTACGCGGAGCAGTTCGGCAGCATTGTAGGACGACCGGACGGACTCGGGGCGCAACGCGTCTACACGGCCCCAAACGCACGATCGGAGCTAACCGTGTACCGTCTCCGCAGCGGTGAGCGCTTCAAGATTCTCGACCGCAGCGAAGAGCCGGCGAATGAAGCCGGTGCGGTTGCCCACTGGTACAAGATTCTCACTCGAGATGGAACAATCGGCTGGGTCTTTGGCTACTATCTGCAGGTTGATGGTAGCCCGGTCGTCACGCAGGAGGATGAGCAGGCAACCAACGCCGCCCTCGAGCGAGCGTTGGCGACGGTATGGCGCCCCAGTTACTTCCGCGACATGATCAACTCAGGCCACTACGATCTGGACCAATTCCAGCCCCAGTATGGCCTGTTCCCTCAGCCGGCTGAGAACACAATCAGCCTCAACCTCCCCGAGCGCCAAACAGAGTTCAACTACACAGATGTGATCCGCGGGAGCCGCGGACGCTACGTGTTCGAGGGCAGTTCCCTGCAGATGACTATTCGCAACGATTCGCGGATTAGCATTCAGTACGAATACCGGAACGAGATCTATAGTCAAGCTCTCTACCTGATTAGCGAGGACATTCAATCCCTACGTGAAGAGGAGCAGCGTCGGCGAGATCAGGCCTATCAGGAGATTCGAAGCCGTGGTGACACCCTTTTGTCAACGGCCTACGGGACCATCCGTCTTCAGGACAACCGCCAATTCCAATGGGAGGGCTACGGCCGGCTCGTTCCATCCATCATTCCAGAAGAGGCCGGAAACAGCGGCGACGTGCTTTTCTCCTACTACCTCGCCGACGAAATTGCCGACAACTTCGAAGGGGCATTGGCGTTCCAGTTCCTTGGCCGGCCGTCGGATGAACCGATCGTCTTTCTCTACCGGTTCCGGGAAGGTGGCATCCGTCTCTCTCGGGTGACTGAGCGCGATATCGACGATAACGTCGTCACCGAGGAGAGCATCTCTCCTCTCATTATGTTTTTCAATTTCAGATGACACTGATCGAAGCGCAGAATCTCGCTCTTACCTACACCGTCGATCCAATCCTCCGCGACGTCTCGATCCGCGTCTCGGACGGTGACCGGGTAGCCTTAGCCGGCGCGAACGGGAGTGGAAAGTCGACGCTGCTCCGAATACTGGCCGGCGAGATCGAGGTCGACAGCGGTACGGTACGCCGCTTCCCGGGAGTAACGGTCTCCTATCTCCCTCAGGAGGGTATTCGACACGGTAATCGCACAGTCTGGAACGAGGCCGAAGACGCCTTCCGCGCCGTCCGCGAATGGATTGCCCGGCGAGACCAAGTTGGCCAAGAGCTGCAGGAAAACCCGGAAGGACCGGAGACGGAGGCGCTGCTCCACGAGTACCAGTCCTTGCAGGAACGAGTCGAGGCGAGCGAGTTCTACGTTCGAGAGGGCCGCATCGACTCAGTACTCCGGGGCCTGGGATTCGGGGCGGATGATTTTGATCGTCCTGCCGGAGAGTTCTCAGGCGGCTGGCAAATGCGTATTGCCCTTGCCCGCGTCCTCCTCGAGAACCCCGACTGCCTGCTCTTAGATGAGCCAACGAATTACCTCGACCTGGAGGCGAGGACCTGGCTGGCAAGCTACCTCGGGCGCTACTCCGGCGGCTACATACTGGTGGCCCACGACCGCGCCTTTCTGGACGAAACGGTATCCGCCGTGGCAGAGCTGTTCACCGGCCGGCTAAAGACCTACCGTGGCTCCTACTCGCAGTACGAGAAACGCCGCGAGGCCGAGTTGGAACAACTCATCAAGGCCTACGAGGAACAGCAGGAAGAGATCCGGCGCCTCGAGCGTTTCATTGAACGATTCCGCTACAACGCATCGAAGGCCTCCTTGGTGCAGAGTCGAATCAAAGAGCTCGAACGCATTGAGCCCATTGAGCTGCCTGAACACCTAAAACCTGTGCACATTTCCTTCCCGGATGCTCCCCACTCGGGGCGACAAGTACTGGTCACCGAAGGCCTCTCCAAGACCTACGGGGCAACTCCGGTCTTTTCGGACGTCGATGTTACCATCGAGCGCGGGGAAAAGTTGGTCGTCGTCGGTCGAAACGGAGCCGGAAAATCAACACTCTTGAAGATACTCGCCGAGCGGCTCGAGCCCGATGCCGGGACCCTTCGCTACGGAAGCGACGTCACCGTAGCGGCCTACTTCCAGGAGCGGGTGGATGAAGACACCCGGGACATCTCCGTCCTCGATGACGTACAGAGCGTCGCCCCCACTCAGCTGATCCCCGCCCTTCGCGACATGCTCGGCGCCTTTCTCTTTTCGGGCGACGACGTGTACAAGAGTCGAAGAGTGCTGAGCGGCGGCGAGCGAAGCCGCTTGGAGCTCCTCAAACTGCTCATGCGGCCGGTGAACCTCCTCATTCTCGACGAGCCCACGAACCACCTCGATCTCACCTCGAAGGACGTCCTACGCCGCGCTTTAGAGAGTTACACGGGGACCGTCGTCTTCGTTTCCCACGACAGCGACTTCACGCACCATCTGGCAACGCGCATTCTCGAGCTCCAACCAGGCGACGATCACGGCCCGTCCACGGTCAGAAACTTTCCCGGCGACTACGACTATTACCTCTGGAAAGTGCGGCAGGAACACCAAGCCGCCAAGAACGATGCCGCAGCGCCGGCGCCGCCGCATGCGGAGCGTGACACGGCCGAACCCGGCGTGAAATTTGGAGACGACGGCTCCGCTCCGGGCGCCGCAAGCCACGCGGAGCACAAGCGGCGACGCCGACGCCGCGAGCAACTCACCAAGCGAGAAGCGCATACGCTTGCCGAGCTCGAACAGGCTGAGCAGCTTCTCGCGCAGCAGCAGGAGCAACTTGCCTCGCCGGAAGTCTATGCAGATGGAGAGAAGGTTCGCAGCCTCAACACTGAAATCAAGGAGACGGAGCAGCGCGTCGCGAACCTCACGAGTGAATGGGAGAAAATAGAATCTGAGCTCGCCGACCTCGCCGAATAGGCGTATTGCCGCAGTCCTGTCTCATCTCAGGAGCACCACTAGCGCGCGGTGCACCCCCGGTAGCTCGGCGCCGGAACGTTTCAGCCGGGACATGAGCATGTACCGGATACCCCCCGCTGCCGTGGTACACCCTCAAAGCGAGGACGATCTCGCCGCGCTCATGCGCATTGCCGCGAACTCAGGTATGCCCATCACCTTCCGTGGTGGCGGAAGTGGCACCGGAGGCGCGGCCCTCGGAAACACGATCCTGGTCTCCCTCGAAGACCTCGAGTCCGCGCGCCAGGTGAGCGACACCGATGAGATCCATCTCTTCCGCGCCGGCGCCGCCGTGCGCCACGACACCTTTCAGCGCCACCTCCGGGAACACGGCTTTTACATGCCGGCGGACCCCTCGAGCGGCCAACTGTCTTTCATTGGCGGCAACATTGCAACAAAGGCCAGCGGCGCCCACGCACTTCGCACCGGCGCAATCGACCGCTACGTCCATTCGATGCGCATCATGCTCACCGATGGAACCGTGATCGACACGGCGGATCCGCGAACGGTGCCGGGGGAGCTTGCCACCGGGGTGGACGAGCTCCGGCGCGCCGTGGCGAGCGACCCCGGCCTTCACGAGCTTCGCACGCGCCTCACGGCGCGCCGGGGCTGGAAGTAGATCGGAAGAGCGTCGTGTAGGGAAAGAGTGTAGATCTCGGTGGTCG
>CAYPTH010000051.1:0-20517 GCA_964413635.1 uncultured Spirochaetaceae bacterium | reverse complement strand
TCGAGGAGCTCCTCGATGTCGAGGATCTTGGCGGCTTCATCGACGCGTTCCTTGATGTCTTCCTTCCGGAACTTCCGGATCTTGAGACCAAACGCCATGTTGTCGTAGACAGACATGTGCGGGTAGAGCGCGTAGTTTTGGAACACCATTGCGATGTCCCGGTCCTTCGGAGGAATGTCGTTGACGAGCTTGCCGTCAATGTAGAGCTCGCCGCCGGAGATGTCCTCCAATCCGGCGACCATGCGGAGTGTAGTTGTCTTTCCGCAGCCGGAGGGACCGACGAGAACGACGAACTCTTGGTCGGTGACCGTAATGTTGGCGTCTTTCACCGCCTGAACATTACCTTCGTAAACCTTCGTAAGGTTCTTCAACTCAACTGTTGCCATGAGCAACCTCCCATAGGGTTATCTTATGGCAATCATCGTAAACCGGAATCCCGGGGGTGTCAAACTCGACGAGCTTCGCTCCGCGCCCGCCGACTATTCACCTTTTTGGAGCACCCACGAGCGTATCCGGTCTGCCAGCTCGTCCTGGTCGGTCCCATTGGCGACGGCTTGGGCAATCCAGGTGTGCACGACGTCGCGTTTGATCTCACCCCAGTTCTTGGGCACGGTCCGCGGCGCCTGGAGCATGCGTTCCGGGGGGATCTTGCCGAGGAGGGAGGGATACACCTCCGGAAACGACAGTTCGTTGATCTCCGGGAAGCTGGAGAATCCGCCGACGATCCCGAAGGTGCTCAGCTGTTTCGAGACGACCATGCGAAGGAGCTTCTTCTGCGTCTCCGAGGCGTAGAACCACTCGACCAGGTCGTGGGCGCCGGCGGCGTTCCGCGCCTCCGCCGGGATGCCGACCATGACGACACCCTCGCTAACCGGTACCAGATCGTCGCTGATGACCCAGCGAAAGTCGGTTTCGTCGCGCTGCTCCTCGGTGAAGCGGAAGTAGGCGTGCGAATCGAGGAAGGCAAAGCGGATGCGTTCGCGCAATATGAGCTGGTACGGCGGGTCGTACAGGTACTGCTGCCGAAAGGCCTCTTCGCTTGCGAAACCGCCGTTGGTGGACTTAGTCCAGTCGCGCAGGAAGCTAATGCTGCTGTCTAGCGCGCGATTGTCCCACGATGCCAGGCGCTCTTCCGACTCATGGAAGCCCGCACCGTACACGCGCGCGACCGAGTACAGAAAACCAGAGTTCCACCGCGGTGAGAAGCCCATTCGGACGTAGCGCTCCTCTTCCTGCTCATTGAACTGCCCACCTGCCGTGCGGAGCTCTTGCGGCGTCAGGGCGAAGTCGGGGAGCTCCTGGTTGGCACTATTCGCCGCGAACATGACGGAAGGCAGATTGAAACTCACCGGTAACAGACGTTGCGTCTGCCCCTCCACACCGGTCTGAAGCAGCGAGGCGTAGAAGCGCTCTTCTCCGATTTCGCCGACAAGACGACTCACATCCGAGAAGAGGGGGAACGTCGTCTGGTTTGCCAGGAAGGACCCGAATGCGACGTCCGGGTGGTCGTCGCGTTGCTGCAGGGAGTCGGCAACGGAGTCTACAAGCTCCACGCCGGCGCGGTAGTGCTGTTGGGAGCTATTGTAGAGCTCCAAGTAGGCCGCGACTTCCGGCGAATCCGACCACACCGACACATACCGCGCCCCCGGGTCGCTACAAGCGGTTGTGACCGCCATTGGGAGGAGGAGTCCCCAGAGGAGAAGGAGCCTTCGCGCTTTCGTGGAGTGCATCATGGTGGCGCGTTCCAGACCCTACGTATCCGATTCCCGAGCCATCGTCAACCCTGCGTCTCGCCTCGCGGCGCCGCTCTATCACCCAGTAGATCGTTGGAATCAGAATCAGCGTGATCATGGTCGAGGTCGCCAAGCCGCCGACGACGGCTCTGCCAAGAGGTGCTTGAATCTCGGAACCGACGCCGATACCCAGTGCCATGGGGAGGAGCCCGAGGATGGTGGTCAGAGATGTCATGAGAATTGGCTTCAGCCGGGTAATACCGCCGGTGACAATGGCGTTCTCCAGAGAGAATCCCCTGCGTCGCAACAGCCCAACGTAGTCAATGAGCACAATGGCGTTGTTCACCACGATCCCCGCCAAGAGGATGGCACCGACGAAGGCCAGAATGTTGAAGGTGGTATTTGTAACGAGCAGCGCCGCTACCAAGCCGATCACGGCGAAAGGTACCGAGAACATGACGATGAGTGGATTCAGAAGCGACTCGAACTGGCTCGCCATGACCATGTACACCAGCGCAATCGCCAAGAGCAGGGCGTAGATCATGCTCCCGAAGGAGTCCTCCATCTCCGAGGTGGATCCTGCATAGCTCAGGTCGATGCCCACAGGGGGGCTGTGCAGCTCATCAATCCGGCCCCGCACATCGTCCATGACGTTGCTCAAGGCGCGTTCCCCGGTCAGGGCGCCTTGTACGCGAACGACCCGCATGCGGGCTTTCCGGGAGATACGCACCGGACCGGTGTCCTCTTCGAGGGTTACCACGTTCTCTATAGGGATCCGCGCCCCGGCGCGGTTTACGAAGAAGAGATCCCGAATGCCCGCCACACTCCTTCGATCCTCCGGCTCCAAGATCACGACAACGTCATAGGTCTCGCTCGTTTGAGAGTAGCGCGAGACCGAGGTGCCGCTGTAGGCGGTGCGAATAGTCGAGGCAATCTCGAACGCGCTCAGCCCCAGTGCCGCAGCCTGATCGCGGTCAATGCGAAACTGCAACTCCGGTTTGCCGCTTTGATAGCTCGAGCTCACATTGCGCGTGCCCCGAACGCCGGCTACCACCTCCGTGAGCTCTTCCGCGTATGTGGCCAGGTCGTCGAGATTGCGACCGGCGAGCTCGATTACGATCGGGAAGGAGACGCCGCCGGCGGTTGAAGCGAGGGAGGACATACCCTGAATGCCAATCTCGTGCTGCACATCGGTGACGTTCCGGCCAATACGGTCGTTCACCTCGTTTACGACATCCCAAATTGCGACCCGACGATTCCGAACATCGGTGAGGGTGACGTAGATCCGTCCGAACTGTGAACCGCCATCGCCGACTTCGGAGGCAATAGCCAGAATCTCCTCTCCGGCGACGTCCCGGATGATCCCCTCGATCTGCGCCGCCTTGCGGGCGGTTTCCGAGTAGCTCGAGGCGACCCGCGTTTCGAACTCAACGGTAAAGAGCCCTTCATCCGCTTCCGGAAGAAACTCCATACCGAGGAGCAGAATGGAGGCGAGGCTGATCCCGAGAAGCACCACCGCTCCGCCGATCACCCAGCGCACGTGTCCCAGCGCCCAGGTGATGGCGCCTTCGTAGCCGTCGTCGAGGACGCGGAGCGCGCGCTGTATTCCGGCCGCCGCCCGGGTGACGAAGCGGTTCTTCGACCGAACCGTCACGTCGGCGAGGCTCAGCTCGTGGTGCTCGGAGAGGCGGGAGGTATCCACGATGGTGGCGTCGACCCGGAGAAAACGTGCGCACATGACCGGGATGAGCGTCCGCGCGGATGCCAGGGAGATAAAGAGGCTGAAGGCAATGGTCAGCGAGAGATCCTGGAAGAGAATGCCCGCCAGGCCGCCCACGAAGAGCATGGGCACGAAGACCGCCATGGTTGTGAGCGTTGAGGCCGTGATTGCAAGACCTACCTCATCCGCGCCCTGAATAGCCGCCTCTTTCGGATCCAGACCTGCGAGTTGCTTCCGGTAGATCGACTCCAGCACGACAATGGCGTTGTCGACAAACATGCCGACCGCCAGGGTAATGCCCATGAGGGAGGTCATGTTCAAGGTCATGCCGGCGAAGTCGATGAGCGAGAAGGTCGCAACGATCGCTACGGGGATAACCGTGGAGATGATGAAGGTCGACCGGAAGTTGCGCAAGAATCCCAAGAGTACCAGCACAGCCAGGATTCCGCCTTGCCACGCCGCTGTCGCCACGCCGCCGATCGACTCCCGCACCGATTCCGCCTGATTGCTCTGAATGCGCACCTGAACCGAGGGAGGCAGAGAGGGCCGAAGCTCATCAATACGCTGGAGAACCGCCTCATTTACGTCGACCGTGTTGTAGCCGGTCTGCTTCCGTACGAAGAGGAACACCCCGTCATAGCCCTGCGTTTCGACAAACTCCTCCTGGAGGCGGTAGTCGAGGTCAACCTCCGCAACGTCCCCAAGGTAGACCGGTACGCCGCCACGGACGGCAATCAGGATCTCCTCGATGTCGCTGGTGTCTCGAAACTCACCAACGGTACGCAGGACCAGATTCTCGTCTCCCTGCCGGAGCGACCCGCCGGGGAGGCTGACATTTTGGCCTTCGAAGGATTGGAGCACCTGCGCAATGGGAATGTCGAGGCGCGAAAGGGAGTCGAGATCCACTGCCGCAATGACCGCAGCCTCACGCCCACCGAAGACGACCGCCTGGCCCACACCGGGAATGCGCTCCACCTCCGGAACAATCATGTTCTCCACGAGCTCGCGAATCTCGATGCCCCGCGTCTCGGTGTATATGTTCAGACGGAGCGAGGGCAGTTGACTCGCGTTGAACTCGTATATTGCCGGACGCTCGGCGTCGTCGGGAAGCTCGTCATCGATCTCATTTAGCCGCTCCCGAATGTCGGCCACCGCGTCGACCATCTCGGTTCCGTCCGCGAAACCCACAATGACCTGGGAGGCGCTCTCGAGGGACTCGCTCGTAATGGACTGAACGCCACTGATTCCCGCCACCGCGTTCTCGATTGGCTCGGTGACTTCACGCTCAATGTCGAAGGGACCGACACCGGGGTTGATGGTGACGATTGCGGCCGTCGGGAGCGAAATCTCCGGGAACAGCTCCTGCCCAATGCGAGTCAGAGAGATGATGCCGAGCAGGAAGAGCGCGGCGAAGACCATGAGCGTTGTGACCGGGTGTTCGACCGCGCGCTTTGTCAGAGTCATGAGTCGCCTTCGATGGCGCGAATGCGCTGGCCGCTTTCCAAAAAGGCGTTGCCTTCAACAACAATGGCTTCGGAACCGAGGAGTCCACTCGTAACCTCAATGAACCCATCACCGCGAAGACCGGTGGTCACCGGGACGCTCCGTGCCATGGACTCGGCATTCGCGATGAACACGACGCGCTCACCATCGCGGGTGACGACCGCGGCCGGAGGTACGACCACGACATTCTCGCGTCTCGCCAGTACAAGCGAGACATCTACGTACATGCCTGGCCGCAACTGCCCGGTGACGTTCTCAATCGACGCCTCCGCCGAAAAGGTGCGGCTCTCCGGATCAATAACCCGAGACACCGTGGTTAACACGCCCGTCACGGGGTCCATGTCGGGGTAGGCCAGGGCGGTGATCCGCGCCTCGACCGCCCCCTCGAGCTCGATCAACCGACCGTAGTTCCGCTCAGGAACCGTGAATCGCGCGAACATGAGCGTGTCGTTCACCACGACCGCCACCGGGGACTGGGGGCTGACGGTATTGCCCAACTCGGTGAGGAGGCTCACAACCGTTCCTGAGACGGGTGAGCGGATCTGCGCGTGGTCGAGGCGCAGCTGGGCCAACTCGTGCTGTTTGCGCGCCTGCTGGGCCTGGGCCCGCACCGTCGATACGTCCTCGTCTCTCGTTCCCGTCTCGAGCAGACTCAGGCTGCGGCGTGCGTTTTCGACTCGTGTTTCCGCGCTTGCTACCGTGTTCTCCGCGCTTTCGAGTTGCGCTTGCGAGAGGCTGCCCGACTCAAAGAGGCTCCGCTGTCGTCGCAGACTCGTCTGGGCAACCGTGAGGTCGCGCTCCGACTGAGCGAGGGACGCCCGCGCGTTTTCCAACTCTTCCTGCCGTGCGCCCTGTGAAGCCTTGCGAGACTGCGCTTCGGCAGCTTCCCAGGCCGCTTGCGCCTGTTCCATCTGCAGGAGTTGCACCTCGTCTTCCAGCGATACCAGGAGATCTCCGGCGGCAACGGCGTCGTTTTCGCCAACGTGCACGCGGGTCACTCGTCCCGCCGCTTTCGGGAAGACCCGAACCGTCGAAGTGGCGGAGAGCCTGCCGGGATAGCGCTGTGTCTCCTCAACGCTGCGACGCTCCGGTTGACCCAGGACCACGGGAGTAGGGGCAACCGTATCCTCACCACCGCTTTGATCTTGGATAAAGCGAACGAGGGGCAAGCCGACGAATACCACGACGACCAGAAAAATCCCCACCAGTCCAAGCTTCTTCACAGCGCTGCCTCCTCCGGCGCAGCGCCGGTAATGAAGCCGTAGAGCACGTTGCGCTTGATAGTGGCAAGCTCAGCTTCCAGCTCTTCCGGTGGGGTCACGGCCACGCGGAGGAGGATTCCGGAAACGAGGATCCGAATGTGGAAGCGGCCGAACTCGTGCCGCCGCCTCCCCTCGGTCTCCCCGGCGCCGACGCGACCGGCGAGGACGGGCGTGAAGCTGTCGCAGATACCCTCAATGTGGTCGGAAACCATGTCGAGGCGGTTGGCCTCGCTGAACATGCCGCGGAGGAGCGGGCTCATCTCACGGAGGAGCTCGAAGCCGTGGTCAACAACGTCGGTGAGATTCTGCTGCAAGGTGTCATCACGGGTGAGAATCTCATCTACGGAACGGCGCATCCGTTGCCACCCAGCCTCGACGGTAGAGCGAAAGAGCTCCTCCTTGTCCGCAAAGTGGGTGTAGATGGACCCCGGCGCAATCCGTGCCCGATCCGCAATATGGCGCACGGTAGTCTGGGCGAAGCCGTATTCGCCGAAGGCCTCAAAGGCCGCGGAGAGGATGTGGTCTCGCGTTGTGTCGTCGTTGCGGGCGATATGGCGTTGAGCGTGGGCGTGAGGGCTCACGGTGACTCCTTGAATAAGTGAATGAACGCTCGTTTAACATACCTGCGCCACGAGCCAGGATCAACAATTTGGGGAATAAAAGACGGCGCCCCGGCAAGCGAATGCCGAAGGCGCCGTCAAAGTGTGGGGAGGAGAGACGAGAGAGCTAAAACTCTTCAAAGTCCGCGTCCTCTGCCGAGGAATCGCGAGACTCGTTAGCTAACTAGAGCGAAGCGCTTGCCGTGCTCACCGGCTCGCGCCGCCACGATTGCGGCGTTCAGGGCCGGCAGCTTGGTGTTCCGCGCGATATCCTCAATTGCGTTTAAACAACCATTATATTAATTCCATCTGTTACGAACTCTACAATGGTTTCTCGAAATTGGCAAGAGATTTTTGCGTAAATGACGATAATTCGAGAATCGGCGCGCCGGAGTAGGCGAGGGTGCTGAGCATGCCGCAGGCCGCGTTGATGCTCCGACCGCGCGACCGGCGCAGCGTCACCTGCACGCTGTGTGTCACCAGGAGATCGCGGAAGCGCGCGGCCTCCTCGGCCTCGTCGACCCGGGGGGTACCGTCGGTCGGTGTCAGGGGATTGTAGGGGATCACGTTGATGCCGGCGCCCAGCCGCCGCGCCTCCCGGGCCAGGGCGCGGGCGTGATCAGCGGTATCGTTCCGGCCGGGAAGTACCACATACTCGAGCGTGACCTTCCGGTATGGGCTCCGCGGAGTTGTCGCAAGAAGGTCCAGGGTCTCCGAAAGGGGGAAGGCGCGCTCGCCCGGTACGAGCGTGCGCCGCTCTTCGGCGAAGGGAGTGTGAACGCTCACCGCAACGTGCACCGCGGTCTCCGCCAAGACCCGGGCCAGGGCCAATCGCCCCCCCGACGTCGACACGGTGATCCGCCGCGCGCTCATGCCGTAGCCCCAGCCTTCGGTGAGAATGTGAATGGCGGCAATCACTGCGTCCACGTTGTCCAAGGGCTCGCCCATCCCCATGAACACGATGTTCGTAATCTCGTCGCGCTCCGGGAGCGCCCGGTACTGGTTGAGAATGTCCGAGACGCTGAGGTTGGCCTGCAGGCCCTGTGCACCGGTGGCGCAAAAGGTACAGCCCCGGGCGCAGCCCGCCTGGGAGGAGACGCACAGCGTGCTTCGTTCGTGCGCGGGAATCACCGCCGATTCAATGAGGTAGCCCGCTTCGGTCTCAAAGAGGTACTTGCGGGTACCGTCGGAGTCTTCCACGGCGCGCCGCGGGGGTGACGGCTCGACGGTGAACTCTTGCCCGAGGCGGGAGCGGAGGCCCTTTTTGAGATTCGACATCTCCTCGAAGCTGTTCGCGTGGTGTCGATAGAGCCACTCCGCAAGCTGGGTGGCCGTGTGCCGCGGCGCGCCGAGACTGTCCGCTAGAGCTCGGAGCTCATTGATGGTGGCTCCGTGCAGGCTCCGCCGGTAAGCGGTTTTGGGCTTCATCATCACGATACTGAGAGACTACGCAATTCCCCTCTTCACAGTCAAAACCTGATCGGACGGCGATGTGCTTGACCGGGGGCATCCGGGACCGTACTGTAATAGATAGGAGGATTCATGCTTCAATTCTATTTCTTAAGTGTCCTGTCATTAACTCTTGGAGGAGCCGCCCTGGTTTGGGGGACTCCGGACACGAACGCACGTCTCATCCGCCAAACGCTCGCAAAGCGGTGGGCGCGCATCGGCATTGCTGCCGTAGCCGCCGCAACCGGAGTACTGAAACTCTTTGTACGAGCCCCCGGCGACACCGTCGTCGTGGCGGGTGACCTGCTTCCGGCAATCGTCGGCATTGCCCTTGGCTTGGCCCTTGCGGCCGAAATTTGGGCGCATGAACGGGGCGCTACGGAGGAGACTTCGAAGATCCGCTCGTATGCGGCGTACTACAAGCTGCCCGTAGGAATACTTGGTATGGCTACCGGTCTCGTTCACTTCTTTGTGCCCAACGCCGTGATTCTCTAAGGTCCGACGGGGGAGGCGCCCCGCGGTATCGCGGGGCCTCCGGCCCGGCCGGAAGCGACGTTAGGCTTCTATTCGGGAATGGTCTCCCGCCGGGCGAAGTCGGTAATGTCCTCGGCGGACTGTTCGAGGCTTTCTTCTCTAGGTGTGATCTCGAACCGCAAGATTTCCGTTGCTCGGGCATAGCGCTCGAGTAGCTCCGATTCCGAATCCGCCGACAGATAGATGTCGGCAACTTCGAAGCTGTAACTGTCTTGGTTGTGGAGCTCCGAGAGCCGCTGTCCCGGGGCCACGAGCACGTCGACCATACTTCCCGGAAATTGCTTCTGCAACTCCTCGATTTCCTCCAGCCCGGGAGCGCGGGTTACCACGCCGTCTTCGTGGTATCTCAGCATGAACTTCGCCGCGTGGGTGTGGGGGCCTTCGCCCGTTGGGAGATGCGGCTTCTCACCGAGGCTGAGGTCCAGCATGACCTGGTGGTGAGCGGTGCCGTCGACCTGTTGGAAGAGGTACCCGTGTGATTGGGAGAGGCGCGGGTTGATCTCGAGGATGTACGCTCGATCCTCGGTCTGGCTGTAGAAGAACTCCATGTTAAATGCTGCGCTGTCGTAGCCGATCTGCGTCATGACTCTGGTTGCAATGTCCCGCATGATCTCCTGTACGTAGGCGGGTAAGCGTGACGGGTACTCGTAGCGAGAGAAGGATGAGCGGTCCGCCTCGCGAACCGAATCGACGACGCCGTACACGGTAACCTTGCCGTTGTAGACGAAACCCTCGATCGTGCACATTTGTCCCGAGAGCGGACTCTCGGCAATGCAACAGCGCCCACCGCGATCGGCGACCTCCGCGGGAATGGCTACTCCCTCCATGAGAGGCTCGAAGGAGGTGGCAATTCTGTCGATGTGCTCTCTCATGTGAGAGATTGCATTGACGAAGTCGCTCGCCTCATTGATCCGGTAGGAGAGATAGCTCCGAAAGGACTTTGCGGGCTTGATCCAGAAAGGAAAGAGGAGCGGCGTCTTCTCCAAAAAGGCCTCGTCGAAGGGGTCGAAGGCAAAGAACTGCGGAACCGCATTGGGTGCGACCTGCTGTTGCTCCAGTCTGCTCCAGTACTTGTGCTCGCACTTCAGTACCGATTCCAGACTGGGTCCTGGCAACCCGAATTCCCGGCAGAGAATCGGGAGGATGGTGGTCACTGGAAAGTCGAAGAAGGCAATGATCCCGTCAATGCTCCCTTCGAAGGCGCGGAGACGTTCCCGTGCAAGGCCGAGGAGCTCCACGGCGCGAAAATCCTCTCCCTCCCGGATCTCGTCGAAGGTGAGAGCGGCGTGGAAATTGTACTCATCCGACCTCGGGAGAGACGTGAGCAGAGTATGGTTGAAGTCGTCCAGGCCGAGAACGAAGATGTTGCGTTTAGACGTGGTGTTCTCCTTTGCGGGGCCACATTAGCTCAGCTTGCGGAGCGTTCGGGCGCTTCGCACCGCCGTCTGGTACCCTTCCTCAATGATGTCCGGCGCGCGGTGGAAGTCGCTTGGATGATAGCCCGAGAGTCGCGGCTCGAGATAGATAATCTTGCGAAATAGGCCGCCGGAAGGCGGGCGAATGCGGTCGTTGAAGATAGCCAGCACGTTCGTTACCACGTCGGCAATCCCGGGAGCTTCGTCATCTCGCTCCCCGCGGCCCAGGCTGTTGGCCAACTCCTGGAAGGAGAACTGCTCTCGAGATCTGATTCGCCGTACCAGCTCCTGCACCGCCCGGCCGAAGTCCCCGCTCTGCATCCGGTCGGTGAGCCGATCGTCGGTGGTCTGCTGCGAGTGCTCCGCACCGAGTTGTGAGGAGTACTGCCGTCGTATTTGCGACTCCTCCCTCCGCGGAACGACGTTGATGAGAACGTTCGTGCGCCCGAGATCGTTGCCTAGATCCCAGGGGAGGTTGTTCACCAGACCGCCGTCGACGAGATAGCGATCGAAGAGCTTATACGGCTTGAAAATGCCGGGAATCGACATTGAGGGCATGACGGCATCAATGAGCGGCCCCTGATCGAAGACGATTTCTTCTCCTGTCATGATATCCACCGCCACGCTCCGGTAGGGAATGGGGAGCTCCTCGATCCGTACGTCGCCAATGAGACTGCCGAGGAAGTCTCGAATCCCGCTTGTGTCGATGATTCCACCCCGGGGGAAGGAGGGAAAGAAGAGACGGACCAGCTCGCGGCTTCGCACTTGCGAGGAAATCTCCTCCATCTGCGATGCATCGTAGCCGTAGGCGTAGAGCGCGCCGATGATCGCCCCCATGGACGTGCCGACCACAGCGCTCGGATGGACGTTCTGTTCTTCGAGGAACTTGAGAACTCCAACATGAGCAAAGCCGAACGCGGCGCCTCCGCTCAATGTGTACACAGTTTTTCGCGGCACCCGGAACCTCCTCGCCACACGGTACGAGAGTTCGCCCGGTGGTGCAAGGCACGGAAGGCCGCCGGCACACTCCGTGACGCTATCCCTCGAGGCGCGGCAGCTTCCTGCTCGGGCGGTCCGCCAAGCTCGGCTTCTTCGGCGTGTGGGAGGCCAGAATTTTCTCGACCTCCTCGATTGCCCGGTCGAGCTGGGGGTCGCGGCCGGCACCGTAGTCCTGCGGGGTGATTTCCACCTCAATGTCCGGATCGGTCCCGTAGTTTTCGACCGCCCACCCCACATCCTCGAACCAAAATGAGAACTCCGGTTGGGTAGTGATGGTGCGGTCGACCAGGAACTGCCGTGGATAGATGCCGATTACGCCGCCCCAGGTGCGCTTGCCTACGAGAGGACCGAGCTTCATGAGCTTGAAACTGTGGGAGAAAATGTCCCCGTCCGAGCCCGCCTGCTCGTTCGTGAGGGCAACCATCGGCTCCGGTGGGGCGTCGTCGGGCCACGGCTCCACCCCGAACCAGCGGCTGGTAACGTAGGCCATCCGCCGGCGGGCGAGCTTCTCCAGAAGGAGCGGTGAGACGTGCCCGCCGCCGTTGAAGCGGACATCGACTATCAAGCCGTCACGATCCACCTCGGGAAGGAAGGAGCGGTGGAACTCGGCGTAACCGTCGGCACCCATGTTGGGGACGTGGATGTAGCCTACGCGGCCCTTTGTTGCCTCGTGGACGCGCCGGCGATTCGTCTCTACCCAGTCGCGGTAGCGAATCGGAAACTCGCTTCCGACGGTCTTTACCACCACGGTGCGCGGGTTTTCGCCGTCGCCGTCCGCCACGGTGAGGGCCACCTCGCTGCCGGCTTGGTTAACCAGGAGCTCGTGGGGCGAACGGTCGGCACCGACCGCCGCGCCGTTGAGGGCGAGTACGCGGTCGCCGGCGTGGACGTTTACACCCGGCTTCGACAGGGGCGACCCGGCTTCATCGCTCCAGGCCGCGCCGGAAGCAATGCGGTCGATCCGCCACGCAGATGTCACCGAGTCGTAGGAGATGTCGGCTCCCAAGAAGCCCTGGTGATACTGCGGTGACGCGGGATAGTCCCCGCCGATCTCGTAGGCGTGAGAGGTGCCGAGCTCGCCCTGCATCTCCCACATGAGGTCGGAAAACTCCCCGCGGGTGGCAACGCGGTCGAGAAGTGGCTCGTACCGCCGGTACACCGCCAACCAGTCGACGTCCGACATCTCTGCATTCCAGAAGTTGTCGCGCTGCATGCGCCACGCCTCCCGAAACATCTGTCGCCATTCCGCCGGCGGCACGAGGGAGATCTTAATCCGCGAGAGGTCGATCCACCCGCTCTTGCGTCCCGGGCCTTCCTGAGCGCTCTTTTCGTCCGCCTTCTCACCGGCGGTGATTGAGCGGAGCTTGTTGCCGGCGCGATAGATCAGGGTCTTGCAGTCGGCGGCGACTTCGAAGGTCGTAATGCCCGATACCAGAACATCCGAGCTCATGGTCTTGAAGTCGAAGGCGGAAAGCGTTGCCTTTGCCGGTGGAGCGCCGGCCCCGAAGATGTTGCGTCCCGCCGCGCCCTCGATCGGTACCGTGGCGTAGAGGAGCTTACCGGGGATGGCTTCGAGCTGAGTGTACCGCGCTTCTTCGAGGGGAAAGGCGACCATGCGCTCCTGAATCCCCTCCAGATCGATGTCAACACGCTCGACCGCCTTGTCGTCCGACGGCGCGCCGCCGGCGGAGTCGCCGTCGGCGTCGCCGGCCGCTTTGTCCGAGCTGTCCGCCTTCGCCTTTTGGGAGGCCGCGTCGGAATCCCCGCCGCCATCCGGCGTGGGCTGCGGCAAGAAGGGGTTGGGGACGTCCTTGCGGAGCGTAATCAGGTAGGGCTTGAAGGCGCGCGGGAAGCCGAGGTCGAAGTGGACCGTATCGTAGACGGGGTTGAGCTCGCGGTTGGAGAGGAAGTACAGGTACTTCCCCTCGGGGTCGAAGATCGGCGCCGTGTCCACGATAGCGGGCGGCGTTGCGACAGCCTGCTCCTTCGTCTCCACGTTGTAGAGCTTGATGACGGTGACGTGTATGGATTGCGTGAAGGCGTAGGCGAGCCAGCGGCCGTCCGCCGACCAGGAGACGTGGCGGATCAGAAAACGCTCGCTTGCATCCACCTTGGTCGCCTCTTCGCCGTCCACATCCACGAGCCAGAGCTCCGAGCGGTGGTTCGTCACCGCCAGGCGGCGCCCCTTCGGCGCCGCAACGAGGCGCTGGATCCACCCGAGATCGAGTTTGCTCAAGCGTCGCACGGTCGCCTCCGGCGCGCCCTCGTGGATTTCAATGCGCTCCTCGCCGTCCGCATCGCTCACCATGGCCAGGCTCACCTGGTCGGGGGTGGTGGGGTCCGGCGTGGTAGGGGCGGACGCGGTTTGGGAGGGCGTGGTAGCGGAGGGCGCCTCGGGGGTGGCCGCCTCTTGTTCCCGCGGCTGCAGCCACTGCACCTCGCGGTAGCGTACGCCGTCCGACTCGCCGTGCTGGATGGCGGGCCCCTCGAAGAGCCCCATGTGGTAGCTCTTGCCGCGGATCACCGTGGCAAGGAGGTAGCCCTGCGGGTGTGGGCTGTAGTCGTCGAGGTACTTGGCCGCACCGACGTACTTCCGGTTGCGCCCCGTCCGGGGACTGGAATAGTCGACATCGATCTTTGTGCCGGAGCCGGAAGCTGGGTCGAAGAGGAAGAGGTCCGCCCCCGCGTGGTAGACGATTCGCCTCCCGTCCGTGGATGGGTGGCGAACGTAGTAGTCTTCGTGGCTGGTATGGCGGGTGAGGTCCGCCCCTTCCGGGGTCGTCGAGTAGAGATTGCCGATTCCTTCGTGGTCGGAGGTGAAGTAGATGCGCTCGCCGAGCCAGAGGGGGTGGGTCAAGTTGCCGGGAAGCTCAATAAGGCGATTAAAGATCCCCTTACCCTTCACATCGATCCACAGATCGCCGGCGGTCCCGCCCCGGTAACGCTTCCAGTACGCGGGCTCCCGGCCCACCATGCCGTAGCGTCCGAGAACCAGCCCACCGGAAGCTCCGTAGGAGACGGTGAGGGCGGGCCCGATCGGCAACTGCTCGGGCTGACCGCCTTCGGGGTGGACGCGGTATACGGCAGTGAAGCGCATGGTATGCTGACTCGCCGGGCTCGCGTAGAGGATGTGTCCCTGCGGGTCCCAGCCGCAAACGAGGGCCATGCTTCCCTGAAAGGTGAGGCGCCGCGGCCGGCCGCCTCCGGCGGGCATGACGAAGACCTCCATGGGGCCTTCCTCGGTGCCGCTGAAGGCGAGCCACTTCCCGTCCGGTGAGATCCGGGGGAAGCGCGCCCGGCCCTGTCCCGCGGTGACCCGCCGGGCGGGGCCGCCGGCCGCGGGTACCTGCCAGAGATCGTCCTCGCTGACGAAGATGACGACATCGTCATGAATGGTGGGGAATCGGTAGTATCCGGGTTGTCCGGATCCGGCGTGCAAGAATTCCGTGGAGCTCACGTTCGAGCCTCCTTCCGTTTGAGGTAGTATGTCAGGGCTGCAAAGTCGTAGAGTGCGTGCGTGATTGCCGCGGCCACGAGGCTTCCCGTTACAATCAGTACCGCGCTGAGAATCGCGCCCATGAAGAGCGCCAAGATGCCGTAGGTCGGCGTGATAAGATGGGCCAGGGCAAATACAATGTTCGCCGCCACCACGGCGATCCACGTGGAGGTGTGGATATCCAAGCCGTGTTGGATGACGCCGCGGAAGAGGAGCTCCTCACTGATGCCGGCGATCAGAGCAATGAGAAAGATGCCGCCCAGGGAGGCGCCGGCCAGCAAGCGCGGGAGGATGGCGTCCAGTTGTTCCCGGATACGGCGAAAGGGCGGCCAGGTCGATCTGGCCACCAGAAAGAAGACGCTTCCGAGAAGAACAATGCCGATGGCGGCTACTGCTGCGTCACGGGCGTCAATAACCAGGAGCGGCGCCAGCGGGATTCGCAAGATCCAGGCGAGGAAGAGGGCAATGCCACCGATGGCCGCCTCGAATCCCAACGCGAATACCACTCGCTTCGGTGTGCTCATCAGTTGAGGGAGGGGTTCTGGTCGGTATCGGCGAATACCTTGTAGAGGCCGCCTTTCTCTCGGAGCGCGTCCTTCCAGCCTTCGTCGGGGCGCGGGTGAAAAACGATCTTCGGCTTTGCCGGATGGATCATCCACGCTCCCTGTTCGAGCTCCCACTCTAACTGCCCCGGGCTCCAGCCCGAGTAGCCGAGAAAGAGGTGGATCTTGGGGCGATCGTCCGGGGGAATGGAGCTCCAGTGTTCCTCGTCGAAGAGAAGCTTGGCGTGCTCGAAGGAGGGCTCAAAGATGATGCCCGGCGCCGGGGAGAGTGCCTGCGGGCTCGGGCCGCCCCCGGGCAGCTCGGAGTGCACCAGGAACAAGTACTCTTGCTGAACGGGGCCTCCAACGTAGACCGGCGTCTCCCGGCCCCGATCACTGTCGTATTCCGGCAGGAGATCTGCTAAGCTAACGTTGGCTCTGCGGTTTACGACCAGACCAAAGGCTCCGTTCTCGTTGTGGGTGATCATGAGCACGACGGTGCGGTAGAAGTTGGGGTCGGCCATTTCGAGCTCCGAAATGAGGAAGTAGCCGGCCACGGACTCGGGGAACGATCGTTTTGCGCCGCCGCCTTCTCGATTGGACTCCGATGCCATGTCTCCTCCTCCCTCCCTTGTATCGCGTTTGAGCCGCGCCGACAAGGGTTGGGGTGGTGCCACGGAGGTTGCACAATGATAGATGACTCCCACCCCGGCCTCACTGCCCTCCACGGCCGTTCGAGCTCCTACATTATTGATCGCTTCGGCGAGCGCTACCCCACGCTCTTGCACTGGGGAGGGCGAATCGACTCACCGCAAGGTGAGCGCGTCACCGCGCCACCCGCTGCCTACCGAGTCGTTGCGGACCCCGCGGATCCCGCTGATCCGGGGGCCTCGCTGGAGGCGCTTCCCTTAGAGTACGGTCTCCACGGTGCGGGGGACTTCCGGCGTCCCGCGCTGCACGCCGTCACCGCAGAGGGCTACCCCATTTCGACGCTCACGTACCGGCGGCACACGGTCGAGCGGGGTGAGGAGCCCGGCGCCGCCGGCGGCGCCGCGGGGACGGAGAAGAACAGCACGGACACCCACGCCGCTCTGCCGCGGGTTCACGCTCCGGTGCGGGGAGCCGAGCCCGAGCGGCTCCTCGTTGAGCTCGCGGATCAGCACACCGGGCTCGTCGTTCACCTGCGCTATCTCCTTCTGGAGGATTACGACGTGCTGGTCCGATCGGCATGGGTGCGGAATGAGGGATCGCAGGCAATCACCCTCGACCGCGCCATGAGCGCCTCCGTCGATCTCCCGAGGGGCTCGAGGGAGCTGGTCGCGCTCTCGGGAAGCTGGGCCTGGGAGCGACAGATAGAGCGCCGGGCACTTTCGCCCGGTGTCGTGGCCCTGGAGAGCACCAGAGGCGTGAGTAGCCACGCTATGAACCCGGCGTTTCTGCTCTGCGAGCCCGGTGCCGACGAGGCGACGGGGGAGGTGTACGGTTTTGCCCTGGTGTACAGCGGCAATTGGCTCGCCGAAGTCGACACCGCCGGGGGTGACTACCACCGTGTGAACATGGGCATTCACCCCTTTGAGTTCGCGTGGCGCCTCGAACCGGGAGAGTCCTTTGCAACGCCGGAGGCGGTCCTGGTGTACAGCAGCCAAGGCCTCGAAGGGGTGAGCGAGCGGATGCACGCCTTCGTAGAGGACTGTGTCGTGTCGCCGCGGTGGCGGCGTCGGCAGCGACCGGTGCTGCTCAACAGCTGGGAAGCGCAGTACTTCCACATTTCCCACGAAGGGCTTGTGGAACTGGCCGAGAGCGGCCGCGATCTCGGGGTGGAGCTCTTCGTCGTAGATGACGGCTGGTTTGGGAATCGGGACGATGATACTTCCAGTCTCGGTGACTGGAGTGAAAACTCCCGGAAGCTGCCGCGCGGTTTGGAGGGCTTGGCCGGAGACGTTCACGCCTTGGGAATGCAGTTTGGTCTTTGGGTGGAGCCCGAGGCCGTCTCGCCGGAGAGCGAGCTGTACCGGACGCATCCGGACTGGTGCCTCCACGTACCCGGTCGTCCCCGGCCCGAAGGCCGAAATGAGCTCGTTCTCGATCTCAGCCGCTCGGATGTCCAGGAGTGGATGATAGAGACCTTTTCCGAGATCTTCCGTCGTGCCGCGGTGGACTACGTGAAGTGGGACATGAACCGCGCCCTCGCGCCGGCAATCTCTGCCGCGTTACCGCCTGAGCGCCGCGGGGAGAGTGCCCACCGCTACGTGCTCGGGCTCTATCGTGTCCTGCGCACCCTGACCTCGGCCTTCCCGGAGGTGCTCTTCGAAGGCTGTGCGGGGGGAGGCGGTCGCTTTGATCTGGGAATGCTCGCCTTCGCCCCACAGATATGGACCAGCGACAACACAGATGCAATCTCGAGAACGCGAATCCAGTACGGCACATCCCTCTTTTACCCGCAATCCACCATGGGCGCCCACGTTTCGGCGGTGCCCAACCATCAGCTCGGCCGCACAACGCCAATGCACACCCGGGGCATAGTCGCCATGGCGGGTGTGCTCGGATATGAGCTCGATGCGCGAGGCTTGCCGGAGGAGGAACGAGCCGCCATTCGCGGCCAGATCGAGTTCTACCGAAAACACCGGGCAACACTGCAGTTCGGCACCTTGCGCCGGCTGCTCAGTCCCTTCGGCGGCCACGGCGGGGGCATGGCCGGCCTTGCGCCGAACCAGGCTGCGGCGTGGATGGTTACATCGGAAGACGAGGGAACCGTTCTGGTCTCCGTGGTGCATCTGATGTCGCCGGGGGAGACCGTGCCGCCGCGGTTGCGACTACGGGGGCTTGCGCCCGAGGCGGTGTACGCGGATGTGGAGGAAGAGCGGAGCTACACCGGAGCCGAGCTCATGCAGCGGGGCCTGCCCCTTACGAGGTACGCCCGCGATTTTGACGCAGTCCTCATTGAGCTGCGCCGGTCGTATTGACGGATTTTGGGAAACGCTTGTGAGCTCCCTGCGACGCCGGCTTTTCAGTCTTATTCTCCTCGCCGTCCTTCCGCTGATCGTGGCGAATCTGATTTCCATCTCCATTCTGGGAAACCGACTGTGGCGCACGACACTCCGCGACGTGGAACAGGTGACAAACGTGCTCCACGACGTTGTGGAGACGACTCTGCGCGAGTCGATTGTCTCCTACCTCCGGGCAAAGGTTGAAACGGCCGGCGCCCTCATTCGCTCGCTCAATAGTGCCGGCCGGAACGAGTTGTCCGAAGAGGAACGCGTCGCGATAACACGAAGCCTCGAGACGATAGCCGTGGCGGATACCGGATACATCTACGTCATCAATACAGACGGCGAGGTCGTGATTCATCCCGACGCGGAGATCCAGGGTATGCGCCTTCCAGATCAGGAGCCTGTGAAGACCCAATTGGCTACCCGGCAGGGCTACCTGGAGTACATGTGGCAGAATAGCTTCGAGCCGGCGCCATTGCCGAAGGCGCTTTTCATGGAGCCATACGAGCCCTTGGACTGGATTGTTGCGGCGACCTCTTATCGGCAGGAGTTCGTGAGCCTGGTGGACCGCGAGCGAATTGCCGATCTCCTCGGATCGGTTTCCTTTGACATTGAGTCGTACTCCACGGTTGTCGCACGGGACGGGACCCTCGTCGCCCATCCCGACTACGCCGGTCGATCGATGACCGAGTTCTTTCCCGGATCAGAGGGGGAGCAGATTGTCAACGAGATGTTCTCGGAACGAGAGGGGCAGGTCCGTTACGCTTGGCCTGGCCGTGAGGGAGAGCGGCGGCGCCCGAAGGTAATGTTCTACCGATACCTTCCGGACTTCGACTGGGTCGTCGGTACGACCGTATATCTGGACTCGCTCCGTGCGCCGGCGCTCCAACTCGTTGCCGTTCTCGGCGTCCTCAGCATCGGCTTGCTGCTTGCTCTTCTCCTGCTCACAACCCGCATGTCCCGGGCCGTGACCAATCCCGTCGTGCGGCTGGCGGAGGCGGCGGACCGGGCGGAGCGCTTGGACGAGATGCCGGTCCAACGACGAACGCCCAGCGAGATTGTGGGGCTCATGCGTCGCTTCAATGGCTTCGTCGATCGCATCCAACAGCAGCGGCGGGAGGTTGCCGATCGAGAGGCGCGGCTGCGCAAGACGGTAACGGAGAAGACCGAGCTCCTCCGTGAAATCCATCACCGCGTCAAGAACAACTTGCAAGTCATCGCGAGCCTGTTAAACCTTCAGGCGGAATCCGTCCACGACGCCCGCGACGCCACGCTTTTCGCTCGGAGCGCCGAGCGCGTCATTTCCATGGCCCTCGTCCACGAGCAACTGCACCAGGCTGAGAACACGGCCCTCATTCCCTTCCGGGAGTACCTCGGTGAGCTCGTGTCACATCTGTCGGACGCGAGTGTGGACCGCAACGTCCGCGTCAACGTCGAGAGCGACGACATTACCCTGGAGATCTACCGCGCGGTACCCTGCGGATTGATTGTGAACGAGCTCGTGACGAACGCAATTGAGCACGCCTTTCCGCGGAATAGGGACGGCACCATTACGGTTTCCTTTCGCGACCACGGCGAAACCTACCGATTGGAGGTAGCAGACAGCGGAGTGGGCATGTCCGAAGAGGCTGAGCGCGCCCTTGGGCTCACCCTGGTGGAGAGCTTGACGCAACAGGTGCACGCAACGCTATCGGTGTCGACCGATCCGGGTACCAGATTCATCCTCGACCTTCCCGCGGTCTCACCTCTCGAGCGCGGATCCGGGTGAAAGGTGACCTGTCGCACTCGACAACCGAATAGATCCACTATCGCGTCACTTCCGCCCACGCTGGACGTGGAAGAGATCTACCGATACGGAATCAGGCGCGAAGCAGACTCGAGTCGGTGGAGTGGCGGCCCGTCACTGGCATTATGGATCGATGTCGACGCGAGTCTGGACGGTCACGAAGTCCCAGCCGGGGAAGCCGCATTGTCTCACAGCTTGCCGGACTGTCCTACGAAGACGCCTGCTACGAGCTTTACCTCAGCCTGGAGGCGCGCCGGCGGGCACGTGGCCGTTACAGCTGCTCTCCCATGAAGAGAGAAGCGTGGGACCACGCTCCCCACCGAGACGTCGAGGCACCTCGTAGCTGAAGCCGTTGTGACGATAGAAGCGTACGTTTCCGGCCTGGGCGCTCGTGACCACGTGCAAGCCCCGCGCCTGAATATCGGGATGCCGGAGTCGCGGCGGTGCTTAGCGTCCGACGGCGTCGCGCAAGCCCTCACCGAATAGATT
>CAYPTH010000050.1:0-20784 GCA_964413635.1 uncultured Spirochaetaceae bacterium | reverse complement strand
TGACCACCAGGCCATGCTTCTTGAGGTACGACTTTGCCCAGGCCGTCCGGTAGTTCAGACGAGTCTGGGACTTTCCCTCCCGACGCTCGTACGCCTCTTCCTCCGGAAGCTGGAGAATCTCGATTACCTTGTCCTCGAGCTCCTGATTCGTGGCCGAACCACCGAGGTCGTGCAGCGCCTTCAGCACTGGGTTGAAGAGCTCGTCGTACTTAGGAATTGCCATCTATGCTACGTTTCCTCCAAGATCAGTGATTGTAACATAGGTAAGGAATCTCGATGAACTCCATCGGCATTCGCCGTAGGGAGTTACTCATTTCAATCTGCTTCCGGCAGGCCCAGTACCCACAAAACACTCCCCGCTACGCACAGGAAGCCGCTGCCCGGACCTGTGGATCACGACGTTCCGCTGGGTCCCCTCCTCAGCGGTCGGCGCCGGCAGGGATTTCCGTTGCTCTAACCGTCCTTCGCCGCCTGCTCCACGATTGCCCGCAGGCACATAAGCGCATGGGTGGGCGAGCCGAGAAAGATTTGCTTGGCATCATCTTCGTCGTAGCCTGCGGACGTCCTTTCCGTACGAACTATCCCAGAGAAAAAAGTTCGCGCGGCCTCGCAGCTCCGCAATCGAAAAACAGCTAGGTATATACCGGGGAGCGGACTCGAACCGCCACGCGCCTTTCGGCGCAGGGGATTTTAAGTCCCCTGTGTCTACCTATTTCACCACCCCGGCCGGTTGCGCCATGGTACTGTTGCACCCGACAGGGGTCAACGCGCACGGTTAACGAAGCGGCTTCACTAATGTACATTATGCACTATTGGAGTACGGATGAAGAATACACAAGACCAGTCGCGGCAGACACCGCCGCGCATTGAGCTGGAAGGGACCGTCAACGTTCGAGACATCGGCGGATATCCTACGACGGAGGGCGAGCGGGTGAGCCGGGGAGTCTTCTACCGCGCCGACAATCTGGGGCAGCTCACGTCTCGGGGGAAAGAACAGGCGCTGTCGCTTGGCCTGGACGTTGTCATCGATCTCAGAAGTGATGACGAGGTAGAGCGCCACCCAAATGTACTGGCAAATGTGCCGGCCGACGAAAAAGCGCCGCGCTATCTGCGCCACGATCTCATTGGAGAGCGAGAGCCCATCATTGCCAAGGGAGACACAATTGAGCTTCGACGACTCAGCGATCGGGACGCCACGGGTGCCTTTCGCTATCCCGTCGAGCGGCTCATTACCGGATACGCCATGATCCTCGACGATCGAAAAGGAATGGTGCGTGAGATCTTTGCGACCCTGTCACAGGTCAACGGCCGACCGATGATGTACCACTGCGTGGCGGGACAGGACCGCACGGGTTTGGTAACCGCGCTGCTCCTGTCCATTGCCGGAGTCGATGAGGAAACCATTGCCTTTGATTACGGAGAGACCGCGAGATACAACATCGAGCGCTTCGAGCGTGAAGGGAACGCAGCCCGGTGGGGATTGCCGATCCACACCGCCGAGGAGTACCGCGCTCAACTCTGTCCGCCGGAGGCCATGCGCGGCACCTTGGACCATCTCGACCGCAGGTACGGCGGCCCGGTCGAATACCTGCGCGCCGCCGGCGTTCCCGAGGCCGCGCTTTCGCACCTGAAAGCGACCCTCACGAATTCAGTTGACGCCGAAGAAAAAGCAGGATAACAAGCTAGAGAAACAGATTCTTTGTGGAGGATGTAGTATGGCACAGTCACCGAACAAGCTGAAGGAGACTCTTGAGACTGCGATTCGGTCGTCCAGTGAGGTTGGTCCGGGAAACTACGTCTCGGTTGCGGTGAAAAAGAAGGGCTTCCTTGGCAGTGGCGGTCTCGAAATCACCTTGAGCGGACGTTGCAAGTCGGATAAGTCGATGCAGGCTGTTGAGCAACTGGTGAAGGAAAAGGCCCCTGAGGCGAAGGTCGAGAACAAGATGCGCGTCGGCGGCACGTCCTAATTGTTCGGCGCGACTTAGCCGGTAGCCTCGTCGGCCGTCATATCGGAAAACAGTCGGCGGGCTTGGTCTTGGGTTCGGTCGGAGTACTTCGCGCCGAACTCAACCTGCCGATTCTCAGTGACCCGACGCACCCAGACGACCTGTGCACCCACGAGATAGTGGGAGTGGTGCTTCGGTGAATCAACGGAAATCGAAATGCTCTGGCCCACGTTGGGTTCCCGGTCGCTCGAAATGCGGAGTCCGCTGACCGAGACGTCCCGCGTCGTGCCGCTTCCCATTGTGCTCCCGCTGTCCACGTAGGTGACCCGGGTTGTCGCGGGGACGCGCTCGTGACGGCGTTTCTCCGGCGGTTCGATGATCACCTGATTCTTTCCCGACATCTTGGCGCGGTACAGGCCCTTGTCTGCGTGGGCAAGGAGCTGTCCAACGTCGGCGCCGTGGCTCGGAAACTCAGCCAAGCCCGCGGAGAAGCTTATCCGCACGTCCGGATGGACCGATTGCTCGGCAAGATCCTCGAGAAGCCGCTGCGTCAAGCAGTGTGCGCCTTCCATGCCCGTTCGCGGCATGAGGACAAGGAACTCCTCGCCCCCGTAGCGAGCCGCAACGTCTTCCGCCCGTAAGTGTCGGCGTAAGTGCTGAGCAAAGGCGCGGAGAACCGCGTCGCCGGTTGCGTGGCCCAAGTTGTCATTTACGGCCTTGAAATCATCGAGGTCGCAGTACAGGACCGTGAACAGCAACCCGTAGCGGCGCGCGCGGTTCAACTCCCGCTGCAATTGGTCCTCAATGTGTCGCCGGTTTGACAAGCCGGTCAGGGGATCCGCATTCCCGTAGCGCACGGTGTCGACGTATCGTTCCATGTCAATGATTTTGGGACAGGCGAGGAAGCGCTTCACTTCCGTGAAGTAGTCGAGGAGGGCGAGACGCAGATCGACAGTGCGCCCGAGCGCGCCTTGCAGAGCGTCCCGGTGGTCGACAATGGCCTTTCCGCACTCCGCGGCCTCTTGATCGGATAGATCGATGTCGGCAAGCGCGAGTATCAGCTCTCGCCAGGACGTGGCTGTGTGCGCGTCATCTTCGCGCGATGTCAGGGTATACAGGTAGTCCCTACACGCTCCGTCAAAGCCCTTCAGGGCCGAGCTTGCATCGTATCCACTTTGCATGGTGCCTCCCTTATTAGAAAGCGCTATCGAACCAGTCGTCCTCCACGCTACTGGTCCCGAAGAAATTCAACCGGCTTACGCTCTGGATCACGGGCTCGGGAAGAGCCGCAATATCCATGGTGTGCCCCGGACATCCGAGGCGAGCGCAGACCGTAGTGGTGTTCTTTCCTCCGGGCAAACGCAGCACAATGCCGCGGTTCGAGTCGCACCCTTCAATATCGCATGAATAGTCGCCCATCAGGCTGGTGTCTGTGTGAGGAACGAAGGCCTGCACCATGGGAGAGGCCTCCGCATCGCAGGGCTGGAAGCTATACAGCTTGGCGTGGCTACCCCAGTAGGCGTCTACAAAGACCATGCCGCGATCCGACCCCACCTGAATCTCGAGTTGCACCGAGGGTTCGCCATGGATGCGAACGGCCTCCGACATGAGGTTCTCGCCATTCGGACCGAGCGCCTGCTCGACAACAAGAAACCGGCGTCCGTGCCGATTGACGAGCTTCATCCCTTCCGGGAGGTGCGTAATAAACTCAGCCGGAATATCCGTGTGTTTGAGCTCCATTCCGTCCCCATTATTACCCGAAAGGGCGCATTCGTACAGAGATACTCAGAAGAGGAGTCACCCCTGCGCGAACTTTTCCTTCATCATCTGGAAGTAGCTCATGGCTTCGTCTTGGGAAACACTCGTTTCAACCTCGCAGTGTTCCACCAGCTCACCCGGGATCTCTTCCAAAAAGGGCGAGGGGACGCACTCACGAGACTCCCGAAGCAGGGTGCGAGTCCGGCAGCTGGTGATGAACAGCATTTCCTGGGCGCGCGTCAGGGCGACGTAGAAGAGGCGGCGCTCTTCCTCGAGGTTCTTCGGGTCCTCCTCCAAGGCGCGGGCGTGAGGCACAATGCCGTCCTCGGCGCCAATGAGAAAGACCACTCGGTGCTCCAGCCCCTTTGCGGCGTGGACGGTCATGACGTTGACCTTTCCCTGCGTATCGTCTGGATCAACATCGTCGCGCTTCGTCAGGGTAATGCGGTTCAGATAGTCATACAGGCCGACGTTGAGGTTGTCCGGATCACTCTCGTAGTCGCGGATGAAGTCAATGAGAAGGCCCACGTTGCGGTACTTCCACTTTGCAATCTTGTCGTTGTGTTGAAACTCCGAGACAAGGTGCCCCCAATACTCAATTCGATCCACCAGGGCTTCAACGACCTTTGAGAGTTTTTCCGCGGAGAAGAATCGTTCTCGGAAGCTCTCGACGAGCTCCACGAAGTCGGCCAAGGGTTCCAAGCTCCGCTTCCCGACGGGGGAGTCGGAGGCGTGAACGACCGACTGCACCGTCGAGTACAGGCTCTCGCCCCTCTCGCGGGCAATGTCGGTAAGCTGATCCAGCGTGCGGCGGCCGATACCGCGGCGAGGCGTGTTGATGACCCGTAAGAGCGCAACGTCATCGTCCGGGTTCGCGGCCACCCGGAGATAGGCAAGGACGTCGCGAATCTCCTTGCGCTGGAAGAAACTCTCTCCACCGGAAACGCGATAGGGAATGTTCTCCGAGAGGAACATCTCCTCAATGTTTCGGGCCAGGTTGTTGGTGCGCATGAGCACGCCGACATCGTGATACTTCAGGCCCTCCTGCATGGCCAGGGACTTAATGCGCTCGGCCACGAAAGCCGCTTCAGCGCGTTCGTCCTCGGGGTGATAGAGCTGGATGGGCTTTCCGTTTTTCTTGCCCGTCCACAGCTTCTTCTCTTTACGATCCGTGTTGTTCGCAATGACACCGTTTGCCGCCGCGAGGATGGTATCGCTGGACCGATAATTCCGCTCCAGCTTGATCTCGGCCAGAGCCGGGAAGTCTCGCTCGAACTGGCGGAGATTGCGAAAGTCGGCGCCGCGCCAGGAGTAGATCGACTGATCGTCGTCTCCGACAATGCACACGTTTCCCGTGTTGCCGGCAAGGAGCTTTGTGAAGCGGTATTGCTCCGTGGAGGTGTCTTGGAACTCGTCTACCAAGAGATAGCGATACCGGCTGTGCAGCTCATCCAAGACATCTCGGTTGTTCTCCATGAGCTGCACCGGAAGCAGAATGAGATCGTCGAAGTCGACCGCGTTGTAGGTTCGCATGTGGGCGCGGTACTCGTCGTAGAGTTGCCGGAAGGCGGCAGCCATTTCACCGGTGGTGCCGTCCAGACGGGCGCGCTGAAATGCCGCGAGAACGGAGTAGGGAGAGCTGTGCTCCAGATCAAAGTTGACCTCTCGCGCCGTCTCTCGGATGAGCGCCAGCTGATCCTGCACATCGTAAATGGTGAAGTTGTTTCTGTACCCGAGGCGATGGATGTGATCGCGCAGCACCTGTACGCCGAAGGCGTGAAAAGTCGAAACGGTGAGGCTCTGCATCTTACGGCCCGTGAGCATGCGCACGCGCCCGGCCATTTCGCGGGCCGCCTTGTTTGTGAAGGTCAGGGCGAGGATGGCGCTCTGCGGAATGCCGTGGGCGAGCATGTTTGCAATGCGGTAGGTGATGACGCGGGTCTTCCCCGATCCCGCCCCGGCAACGATGAGGAGCGGCCCCTCGAGTGTTTCGACGGCCCGGGTCTGTTCAGGGTTCAGCTCGCTGCGATAGTTGAGCGTCGACATCGATATCCTTTCGGCAACCTTGTTATTTCTTGCGGAGCATGGCGGCGTAGAGCGGGCCCGATCCCCGTGCCGTGTCGGGGAGTACCGCTACGCCGAACTCGGTCGCTTCCCCGCCGGGCAGGGCTAGGTCTTGGAGCTCAATGAGCGCCCCCCGCCGGTCCAGGGCCTTCTCAATCACCGCATCATTCTCTCGGCCGGTAAGGGCGCAGGTCGCGTACACCAAGGATCCGCCGGGACGAAGGGCGTCGATCATGGCGGCGACCATGGCAAAAGCCTGTACCGCCAGACGCCGGCTCCGCTTTGGTGACCACCGTGCGAGGTGCGACGGCGCGGAGAGGAGGTGCCGCTCGGAAGAGCAGGGCACGTCAAGGAGAATGGCATCATAGGCATTCTGCTCGTAGAGGCCCCACCGCGTCGCGTCGTGACCTGTCACGCTAAGCCGTTCGCGCCGCTCCGCCGGCAGGTGTTCGTCGAGAACGCGGTGCAGCCGCGCTCTCCGCGCGCCCGATCGTTCATTTGCTACCAAGCGTGCACCTTCCGGGAGACGACCCGCGAGAACCAGTGTCTTCCCGCCCGGGGCGGCGCAGGCATCCAGTACCCGTCCTCCGGCAGGGAGCGGGAGGAGCCGCGCCGCCGCGGCGGAGGCGGGATCAAGATAGTAGGGTTTGGTCAAACCGTCGGTGAGCTCTTCGTAGCACCCCTCCGCTAGCAACGAGGCGCGAAGGCGCGGCCACCGGTCGGCAAAGAGCTCGGCGTAGTAGCCTTCGAATTCGGTCTGTGGATCCGTGCGTGCTCCCCTCACTGCGGCGGTTGACTTTGCCATATGCACACCATAACGTAAAGCCCGTGGAATACCGGGCAGTCCTTTTCGACCTCGATGGTACCTTGGTTGATACCATCAAAGATATCGCCACCTGCATGAATCGCGTACTGCGTCGTCACGGCGAGGAAGAGCGCGATCTGGACACCTATCGGCGAAGCGTCGGCTGGGGTATCCGCGCCCTTGTGGAGCGGCTCATACCCCCGCAAAACGCAACGGAGGAGCTCATTGCCGAGCTCACAGCCGATATGCGTCGCGAGTACAATGCCCATCCGGTCATGGAGAGCGTGGCCTATCCGCAGATCGAGCCGCTCCTGGCGTACCTCGACGAGCGCAACATAACGACGGCGGTGCTCTCGAACAAGGCGGACGAGATCACGCAGCAGGTGGTTGCCACGGTCTTCCCGAATCACGGCTTTACCGTCGTCTCCGGCGCCGTGGATGGCGTGCCGAAGAAGCCGAATCCGGAAAGCGCATTGCGACTTGCACAGCGTGTGGGCATTGCCCCGGAGGAGTGGCTCTTTCTCGGCGACACCGCAATCGACATGGAGACCGCCGGTGAAGCGGGGATGCTGCCGGTCGGGGTAAGCTGGGGCTTTCGCGATGAGGCGGAGCTTCGCTCGGCCGGGGCACACGCGATTGTCTCAACGGCCGAAGAGATCCAAGCGCTACTGGAACAAGGAGAACAGAGATGAGTCAGGATGGCGATGCAATCAAAGATAAGGCGCGGGAGTACGTCTTACGGGAAGGGGACGACGCCTTCCGTGGTGAGGTCGAGCAACTCCTCGAAAAGGGGGACATGAAGGAGCTCACCGACCGCTTCTACACAAATTTGGAGTTCGGCACCGGCGGTTTGCGCGGAGTGATTGGCGGTGGCTACAACCGCATGAACCCCTTCATCATTCAGCAGGCCACACAGGGCTTGGCCAATTACGTCCTGGCCCATGGGGACCCGAACGACCGCGGGGAGCTTTCCGCCGTGATTGCCCACGACTCGCGTCGCTTCTCCGAACGTTTCGCGCTGGAGACTGCACTCGTATTCGCGGCAAACGGCATGAAGGCCTACCTCTTTCCGAGCTTACGACCGACGCCGGAGCTCTCCTTCACGGCGAGACAACTGCAGACGAGCGTAGGTGTGGTGATTACCGCGAGCCACAACCCGCCGGAGTACAACGGCTACAAGGTGTACTGGAGTGACGGCTCTCAGGTAGTTGCCCCCCACGACAAGGGCATTATCGAAGAGGTCCGTAAGGTCACCAGCGAGATCAAGACACTTTCGAAGGAAGAAGCGCAGTCGAAGGGTCTCTTGGAGTACTTGGGCAGCGACCAAGACGACGCCTTTGTGGAGATGGTGAAGCGCAGCTCCTTGCGCCCTGAGTTACTGCAGCAGCACGGCGGGGACGTGACCATTGTCTATACGCCCCTCCATGGCACCGGGGCCATGATGGTGGAACGCGTGCTTGGCGAGCTCGGCGTAAAGGTCCTGACGGTACCGGAGCAACGGGAGCCGGACGGAGAGTTTCCAACGGTGAAGTTTCCAAACCCCGAGGAGAGCGCGGCAATGGAGATGGCGGTCGCCCTCGGCAAGAAGGAGAACGCCGACATTGTCATGGGCACCGACCCGGATGGGGACCGGCTCGGAATTGCCGTTCCCGATGGGGATGGTTTTCGCCTGGTAACAGGCAACCAGCTCGGTGTGCTGCTGGCGGACTACATCTTCTCTTCCAGGAAAGAGCTCGGAAAGCTGCCCCGGCGTCCCGCCTTTGTGACAACCATCGTGACGACGGACTTGCAGCGGCGCGTCGCCCGCCACTACGGCGCCGAGGTCTACGACACCTTGACCGGCTTCAAGCATATTGCCGCGCTCATGCGAGAGTTCGAAGCGGACCCGAATGGACCCACCTACGTTGCCGGTGACGAGGAAAGCTACGGCTATCTCCTCACCCCGGAGGTGCGGGATAAGGACGCGGTATCGGCAGTCTTGCTTACGACTGAAATGACGCTCTACCACGTGCAGCAGGGCAAGAGCGTATTGGATCGTCTGAACGAGATCTACCAGGAGCACGGCTTCTTCGAGGACATCCAGATATCCCGCTATTTCCGTGGCCAACAAGGGCTGCAGGTCATGCAGCGGATGATGGAAACGCTCCGCGGCACCCCGCCAAAGGCGCTCGCCGGGGAAGACGTTGCGGAGATGCGGGACATCCAGGCGGGAACGACGACTCGCTTTCCCAGCGGGGAAAGCAAGAACGACATCGATCTGCCTTCTTCGAACGTGCTGCAGTTCGTCCTTGGCGACGGCACCGTCGTCAGTGCACGTCCGTCCGGGACGGAGCCCAAGATAAAGTTCTACGCTTCGATCCCCGGGAGCGCGGGGACACCGCTCGAGGAGCAAAAGCCTGCGGTGCAGGCCAAGGCGGAGCGTCTGCGACGGGAGATCACCGCCATGCTCGACGCGGCGGAGGGCGGGTGATCAGCGCTGCCTCCGTCGCTTAGCCACGCGGACCTCGCCGAGCTCCTCGCGGATGCGGTGCTCGCTGGTGAGTTTATTCGCCAGTCGTTCGTCGCGGTCCGCGAGGAAGCGCTCCTCCATGTTGTAGAGCTCCGCTTCGAGGCGGCCCGCCCAAATCTCGCGGGCCAAGTCGAGGGGACGGTCCTTATAGGCGATAAGCCGTTGCGCCTCCGACAGCGCCAGATACCATCTGACATCATCCAAATCGAGGTCGTACTCTTCGAGCAATTGCTGCATGGTCATGATCAGCGGAACGCTACTGCGACTCGCCGAGCCGTGTAAACCCTTCACACGCAGATGCAATTGTGGTACGCCTCCTGTCTATGGATTTCCACGCTTCGGTCTCGGATATTGCCTTCACCGCCTTTGACTTCGAAACAACCGGCCTCGAGCCGGCGCTGCACAAAATTATTGAGCTCGGCGCTACGAGGTTCCACGACCGCGCAGTCATAGACACCTTCGAAGCCCTGGTGAATCCCGGCGTTGCCATTGAGGCGGATGCCGGTAAGGTCAGCGGAATTACCGACGAGATGGTGCGGGACCAACCTCCCATCGAAACCGTTCTCTCACCCTTTCTCGACTTCATTGCGGATACGGTGTTGATCGCTCACAACGCTGCGTTTGATGTCGGGTTCCTCCGAGCCGCATTGGATGCGGCCAATCTTCCGCCAATCTCGAACCTCATCATTGACACCCAGGTTCTCGCGCAGAAGGCCTACCCCCGACTCAAGAGCTACAGTCTGCAGAACCTTGTTGCGGAGCTCAGTCTGCCGCAGGGCAATGCGCACCGCGCCTTGGATGATGCACAGATGTGTATGAGGCTCTTCTGGGCCTGTGTCGACCAGATGAGCTTCATGGGAGAAATCACCCTGGGGGAAGTACTTACCTAACGGCTGTTTACCCGCCGTTTTTTCGGTTCCGACCCGGAAAATTCGCAAATTTCGGGCCGGTATTCCTGCTTACGACCCGTTGAACCCCGTTGATTTATGAGACGGGTCTGATACACTGTTAGCCGCCTGTTAGGCACGACCTGCCGCGGGCAGGTCGCATACTATCTTTTGACACGGAGTGCTCAATATGTCCAATCAAACGAAGGAGTTTGAGGGCCTCAGCGGGCGAACGACGGTGCTTGGTCTCCAGCACATGTTCGTCATGTTTGGGGCCACCGTCCTTGTGCCGCTCATCACCGGGCTCGATGTGGGTGTGACGCTATTCGCAGCGGGCGTCGGTACATGGATTTTTCACATTCTGACGAAGTTCAAGGTGCCGGTGTTCCTGGGAAGCTCATTCGCATTCATTCCGCCAATTCTTGCAGTGGCAAACCAGGACGCCTTCAGTCTGGCCCACGCGACCGGTGGTCTGGTGGTTGCCGGCGGCGTCTACGTGATCATTGCGATCATCTTTACCTTTGTGTCGTATGAGGTTCTTCGCAAGATCCTTCCGCCGCACGTAACCGGCCCGATCATTGTACTGATAGGCCTCATCCTGGCACCCGTCGCCATTGGGAACATTACGAATGTGCAGGGCAACAACGCGGCAGCCCAGGCGGTCGTCGATCAGATCGGAAAGAACGGCGCGTGGCTCGTCGCCGGCTTCACCTTTGCGGTCGGTGTCTTCGTCAAGGTTGGCCTCGAGCGCCTTGGAATGAAGTTCCTGTCGACGCTACCCGTTCTTATTGCACTCATCCTTGGCTACATCCTGTCCGCCATCGTTGGAATTATCGACTACAGCACGATCACCAGTGCCGCGTGGTTCGGCGCGCCCGGGTTCATGCTGCCCAAGTTTGCAGGCGGCGCCTTGGCACTCATCGTGCCGGTTGCCATTGTGACGGCGGTCGAGCATTTCGGTGACGTCATTGCCGTCGGCAACGTCGTCAAGAAGGACTTTTTGAAGGACCCCGGCATCAACCGCACCCTCCTCGGTGACGGTATTGCCACCAGCCTCTCCGGCTTGATCGGCGGTCCCGCGAACACCACCTACAGCGAGAACACCGGGGCCCTGGCGCTCACCGGCGTTTTCAACCCGTTGGTCATGCGGATTGCCGCGATCTTCGCCATTATTCTCTCCTTCATTCCGAAGTTCACCGGTGCAGTGCAGTCAATTCCGGCCCCGGTCATCGGCGGCATTTCGGTCCTGCTCTTCGGCATGATCGCCTCCATTGGTATCCGGAACATGATCGATGCTCGGATCAACTTCGACGATTCCCGCGTCCTGATCGTTGCAAGCGCCATGTTGGTGCTCGGCATCGGAAACGCGACGTGGAACATCACCGACACGGTCAGCCTCAGTGGCCTGGGTCTGTCGGCTATTGTTGGTATCCTGCTGAACCTGATCATCAACTTTCAGAGCTTCAAGCAGCCGGCGCCGAAGTCTCCCGCGGAGATTGCCCGGGAAGAGTCGGAACGGCGCTAAGGCCCGTACCTGAACGCCTAAGGTGGGGAACCCGGCCTCGGGTTCCCCTTTTTTTGTCGGTCCGCGGGGAACGACCAAGGAGAACGACCAGGGAGAACAACCGTGCCCATTGAAGCCGACCTTCTCGGCAGCTTCGTTGCCCTCGAGGGGGAAGCTTCCGTCTACTCAGTCCACGACTACGTCATCAACTTGGAGGGCGGTGCGCGAACGACAAGGCGTATGCCCAGGGAGCAACTCCCAGGAGAGGCGGAGTCGCCGGATCAAGTCCTTCTGATCTCCCTGGTGTCCCGGACTCGTGACATGACCGACCTGGCAATCCGGGTGCCCGAGCTGCCCCAGGGCCTCCAGCGGGCTAGCCGGGTGTCTTGGGGGGGCTCGAGAGACGCAGGCGTTACGGCGCCGCGCGTTTCGACCGCCGTCGCCGAAGCGTGGCGCGGGGAGCTGTCCGAATCAGATGCGGTGACCGCCTTTCGACGGGGCGCCGGCCGGTGGTCGCCCGACCGACTCGGGTCGGTATTGGGGAATGCACTGGAGAACGAGGGAAGCGAAGCGAGCTTTCGCGGCGTGGCGCTTGGTCGAAACGAGAACCCCTTTGTAAACCGGGCGCGCAGTGTCCTCGCCGCGAGTGGCTCAGCCCGCGGTCTACCCGAAGAGGTGGGCCAACTGGTCGGGCTCGGGGTCGGCTTCACCCCTTCGGGGGACGACTTCATTTCCGGCGCGCTCCTTGCCGCGACTCTTCTCGGAGACAGGGTCGCGGAAGCCGGCGTCAAAGCTGTCCGGCAGGCACTTCATCAAACCACGGCGGGGGGCCGCACGCTCCTGTGGCTCGCCCTGCGTAGTCGCTTCCCCGCGTACCTCCTCGAGCTCGCTGAAGCGCTCGCCGAAGCAGCGGTGGACGCTCACGACGAGCTCTCGCGACGGGCTGTGCGAACAGCATTTCGACACGGGGAGACCTCCGGAATGGATGCCGTGGCCGGTCTTGCCTGGTACCTGCAGCGCAGCGTCCGCTGAAGTGCTGACCCGCCCCCACCTTGGATAGGAGCGGGCGGAATGCTATACTCACTCGAAACCCCGTAACAGGTATACTCAATTTCAGGAGGACATAACCGTTGAAACGGATAGTCGTACACAAGGATTCGTACTACGACTCGGTTTTTCTCATGTCGATCAACCAGGATGTGAAGAGTGTCGAAGGCATCTCTGAAGCGGTCGTGGCAATGGGAACGGAGATGAACCGAGGTTTGCTGAACGATATGGGCTTGTCGAACGAGGAGATTGCCTCGTCAACGCCCAATGATTTGATAATCGCGGTGGAGGGCGAGGACCAGGAGGCTGTCGAAGAGGCCGAAAAGGTCGCGACAAAGCTCTTGAGCAAGAAGAGCGCTCCCGGTGAAACGGAGGAGTATCGCCCGACAAGCATTGAGGCGGCAATGAACGTGCTGCCGGATGCCAATCTTTCCATCATCTCACTGCCCGGGGAATACGCCGCCCGGGAGGTCCGGAAGTCGCTGAGAAACAACATGCACGTCATGCTCTTCTCCGACAACGTGCCCCTCGAGCAGGAGATCGAGCTAAAAAATCTTGCAAAGGAACGTGGTCTTCTCATGATGGGCCCTGACTGCGGGACCGCCATCATCAACGGCAAGCCTCTGTGCTTCGCGAACGTGGTTCGCCAAGGGACTATTGGCCTGGTCGGTGCGTCCGGAACAGGTCTCCAGGAGGCGACCTGCAGCATTCACAAGAGCGGCGCCGGGGTCACTCAGGCAATCGGGACCGGTGGCCGCGATCTCAAAAACGAGAAGGTCGGGGGAACCATGATGCTCATGGGGATCGAGGCCTTGAAAAACGATGAAGCCACCAAGGTGATCGGCGTCATTTCCAAGCCGCCGGCGGAGTCCGTTGCCGAGAAGGTCATCTCCGCATTAAAGGGCACCGGCAAGCCCTGCGTCGTTCACTTCATCGGACTCGACGCACGAGAGCCCGAAGGCAACGTGCATTTTGCCGCCAACCTAGAGGAGTGCGCCGGCATGACCGTCGCGCTTTCCCGCGGAGAAAGTTATCAAAAGAAGACCTTCACCATCCCCGAGTCCGAAGTCGACGCGCTGGTAGACCGGGAAACGAAGGGCATGTCGAAGCAGCAGAAGTATATTCGCGGCTTGTACACCGGCGGAACGCTCGCGGATGAGGCGCTTATCTTGCTTCACGGCGTGATTGGAGACGTCTACTCCAATAACCAGAAGGACGAAAAGCTGCAACTCGACGATCCGCACAAGTCACAGGGACACACCATTGTCGACCTCGGTGACGATGTGTATACCGTCGGGCGCCCGCATCCAATGATCGATCCCTCCACGCGGACGGATCGGATGGAGACCGAAATGGGCGACCCGGAGATGGCGGTGCTCCTCATGGACGTGGTCCTCGGCTACGGATCACACGTCGATCCGGCCGGTGCCATGGCGGACCACATCCGTCGCGCCAAGGAGAAGGCCCAGGAAAACGGCGGCTACCTTTCGGTAATCACCTCGATCACCGGAACCGACAGCGACCCACAGAGCATTGATGCACAGCGCCGCGCCCTCGAGAGTGTGGGAGCGGTCGTCATGCCGTCGAACTACCAGGCATCCATGTTGGCGCTGCGAATTTTCGAGAAGGCAGGTGCGAAATGAACGTAGACGCAATAAATACCCTTTTTCAGAACGAGCTTCAGGTGGTGAACCTGGGGTTGGAGAACTTCGCGGAGAACCTTCGCGAACTCGATACTCAGGCAGTCCAGATCGACTGGAGGCCGCCGGCGGGGGGAGACAGCCGCCTGGTGGCGCTCCTCGATAAGCTCGACGCCAATACATCCCTCGATATGGCCGCGGCGAATGAGGAAGCAACTCGTCGCATCCTAAAGGGTAAACCCACCCTCGTCGGCATTGGAAAGGCGCAAGACGACATCCCGGGCATGCACAAGAAGCTGATTCTCCACGCCGGTCCTCCGGTGTCCTGGGATCGCATGAGCGGTCCTCTGCGCGGGGCAGTCCTCGGTGGGCTCGTCTACGAGGGATTGGCAAAGGACCTCGATGAGGCGGAGAAGGTCGCGAAGTCGGGTGACGTCACCTTCGAGCCCTGCCACCATCACTCCGCGGTTGGACCCATGGCCGGCGTCGTCACGGCGAGCATGCCGGTGTGGATCATGGAGAACAAGGAGTTCGGGAACCGCGCGTACTGCACCCTCAACGAGGGGCTCGGTAAGGTGCTGCGCTACGGAGCGAATGGTCCCGAGGTGATCGAGCGGCTCCAGTGGATGCAGAATGAGCTCGCACCGATCCTGCAAAAGGCACTCGACCTCCGCGGTCCCATCGACATGAAGAATCTGATTGCACAGGCTCTGCAGATGGGAGACGAGGGACACAACCGTCAGCGCGCGGGAACCTCGCTCATGATCCGGGAGCTTGCGCCCTATCTCGTCATGCTCGAGGAGCCCAAGGAGAAGATCCAGAAGGTTCTCAAGTTCATGCACGAGAATGATCACTTCTTCCTCAACCTGTCGATGCCTACGGCAAAGTGCCAGGTCGACGCCGCGGTAGGAGTGGAGGGCAGCTCCATCATTACGACCATGACGCGGAACGGTACGGATTTCGGGATTCGCGTTTCCGGCCTCGGTGATCAGTGGTTCACCGCCCCGGCAACCATGGTAGACGGACTCTACCTGCCCGGCTTTACCGCGGACGACGCGGCGCCCGATATCGGCGACTCCGTAATTACGGAGACCGTCGGCTTCGGCGGCTTTGCCATGGCGGCCGCGCCGGCAATCGTGAAGTTCGTAGGCGGTAACGCGGACACTGCCGTGACATTTACGCAGCAGATGTACGAGATCACGACCCTAGAGAACGACACCTATCAGATCCCACAGCTCGACTTCCGCGGCACGCCGACGGGGATCGACGTTGTGAAGATTGTTGAAACCGGGATACTTCCGGCCATCAACACCGGCATAGCGCACAAGGATCCGGGCGTCGGTATGGTTGGTGCGGGCCTGGTCAAGCCACCGGAGAAGTGCTTCAATGACGCCTTCGCAGCCTTCGCGGAAAAATACGGAAAGTAGCGCTGGGTACAGCGCATAGACAATATCAATACAAGGAGCTACGCGATGAAAATCATCGACCTTTCAATCCCCCTCGGTATCGGCACGCCTCCGTGGCCGACATATATCCCCCTGCAGGTTCAGTACTTCAAACGCCTCGCGCCGAACGGCGCCAACGGCCAGGTCCTGACCCATTCGAACCACGTGGGCACCCACCTCGACGGTGAGATCCACTTCTACACTCCCGGCAAGGACATGGCGGAGCTCGACTTCGACTACCTGGTCCACGACGGCGCCATTGTCGACCTTTCGGACGTCGCCGGTGACTACGACGTGTACACCCCCGAGATGATCGAGGAGCGCGTCGAAGTGAAGGAAGGGGACATTCTCATTGTGAACACCGGCTTCCACCGCTACGGTTGGGATCAGCCCACGGCGGACGAGGTCCGCTACATGGTGAAGCATCCCGGACCGGATAGAGAGTTTGCCGAGTGGGCCAAGAAGAAAAAGATCCGCTGGATCGGCGTTGACTGCGGCAGTGCGGACCATCCCATGAACACCAAGATCCGAGACTGGATGCCGAAGGAGGCCAAGGCCGCCGATCAGCACTTCCAGAAGAAGTACGGCAAGAAGCTGGAAGAGTACTACACCGAGGACAAGTACCAGCTCATGCACATCGAGATGTTCAACCACGGCATCATCCACGCCGAGTGCCTCGGTGGGGACATCGACCTGCTGCTCAATCAGCGAGCACAGATCGGCTTCTTCCCCTGGAAGTTCGTCGATGGTGAGGCGAGCATTGGCCGCTGCGTGGCAATGGTCGACGACGACCGGTATGAGGAGCTCATGAAGAAGAAGGCGAAATGCAAGCTCACCAAGTACGGTGATGTTTCTCCTTCCGAGAACGAGTGGCTCATCAAGGAAGCGCAGAAAAAGTAGCGCGCTACGACGGCGCGGGCCGGAGGCTGCGACGTGCGCCGCGCCTTCGAAACCGCCGAAAAAAAGGGCTCCCTCACGGGAGCCACTTTTCATCTGTGTAGACGCGGCGTTTCACGCTGCGCCGGGTACGGACTAGACCGCTGGAGAGTCGGGAATCCGCATGGTTTCAGAGGCCTTCAAGAGGTCGTCGGGAACGGGCCGGTTGAGATCGTCTCCGACCATCTCGCGTAGATAGTGCTTGATGGTGGAGAACCAGTATTCGCGGCGGATGTAGTATACCGGCGCGCCACCGAGCTCGTGCTGCACTTCCGGCCACGGATACGAGGGCTGCGCCATGCCGAGACCGTAGCGCTTCCACCCATTGTAGCTCTCGAAGGTCGACCACCACTCTTCGGCACCGAGCGTTTCGAATGCGTGCTGCGCCTTGGCGTAGTAGACGGCTGCACCGACACGCCCACCGCGCATGTAGGCCATGGAGTGGAGGCTGATGTGGATCTTGTCATCGAACTTGCGGCCGTTGCAGAAGCCCGCGAGCTCGCCGTCCACAATGCCGACCATCTGGTACGAGTCCTTGAGGCGGTTGCGCAGCCAGCCGAGAACCTCGGCGTAGACACGTACACCGACGATATCGTAAAAATCCTTGTCCACATCGAGCAGCTTCTTCACGAACTCGAGAAAGGCGGGAGCTTCGTCCTTGCGAAGCTCACGAAGGACCATGGTCTTTCCGTTCTTGAGCTTGACCATTGCGGGCTCGAAAGGCGGCAGCTCGACCTGAGGGCCGGACAGCATCGGTTCGATATCTTCGACGGGTAGCGTAATTTCTTCCTGAGATACGTTCTCGGGAGGTTTCCTCTTCATGTGATTACTCCTTGGTAGAGGGTGTTTACGTGAAGCAGTATCCTACCGTTCATTTTGGATAGCGTCAATTCTGGCGGTTTTCCAACAGGAATTTGAAATTCTGTTGCAATAATCAATTGCGCTGTGCCTCTTGTATGGTACAATGCTGAGGAATTGGCACATTGACACATCGCAGGAGGACCACGTGAAGTTTCCAGGTATCATTATCGGAGACACGCACACGCTTCAGAGAACCGTCCGCACGGAGGATACCGCAGGTAACTTCTGGAAGACTGATGTCGGCGAGTTGCTTTCCACGCCCAGCCTCGTGGCCATGATGGCGGAAGCGTCTGCCGACCTTATCGACAGCAAACTTCCTGAGGGTTTTATCTCCGTCGGCAAGAGCGCCGAGGTGACGCATGAACAACCGAGCGTCCTTGGCGCGACAGTCGCGGTGAAAGTTGAGATCAAAAGCTTTGACGGGTACCACATACGACTTCACATGACGGCGACGGATGACTCGGGCGTCGTGGGCCGGGGTTCCCACGTCAGATCTATCGTCAACAAGAAGTGGCTGATGATCAAAGTAAATAAACGCCTGGCAAATACATAACGAATTTCGAGAAGGAGCTTACGTTGGCACATCAGGAGACACTCAAGAAACTTGCCGAAACGCGCGCTGAAATGGAGGCAGGGGGTGGTCAAGACCGCATAGACGCGCAGCATGAAAAGGGCAAGCTCACGGCGCGGGAGCGGCTCGAGCGGCTACTCGATCCGGAATCCATGGTTGAAGATCAGCCCTACATCCAGGGGCGCTCGACGGAATTCGGAATGGAGAAGAAGCGCTTCTACGGAGACGGTGTAGTCGCGGGGAGCGGGAAGGTAGAAGGCAAGCAGGTCTTTTTCTCCAGTCAGGATTTCACGGTGCTCGGAGGAAGTCTCGGCGAGATGCAGGCATCTCGCATTGCTGAGGCGCAAGAGCACGCTTTGAAGACCGGCTCCCCCTTCATTGCGGTAAATGACTCCGGCGGGGCGCGAATCCAGGAAGGTGTTCTTTCCCTCTACGGCTACGCCCGGATCTTCCGGAACAACACCCTGGCGTCCGGCGTTATCCCGCAGTTCTCGGTTATCCTCGGCCCCTGCGCCGGCGGCGCGGTCTACTCTCCCGCGATAACCGACTTCGTCTTTATGGTTGATAACGTGAGCAACATGTATATCACCGGTCCCCAGGTCATAAAGACCGTAACCGGTGAGGAGATCTCCCAAGAGGATCTCGGTGGTGCGGCCGCCCATTGTGGAGTCAGCGGCGTTGCCCACTTCCGATTCTCCAGCGAGGATGAGTGCCTGGCCTTCATCCGGCGCTTCCTCAGTTACCTCCCCTCGAACAACCGGGAGCTTCCGCCGCTTGCGCCGGTCGAGGATCCACCGGATCGTGAAACACCGGGCATCCTCTCCGTTCTGCCGGAGGATGAGAAACAACCCTACGACGTCCGAGAGATAATCGAGGAGGTCGTGGACGAAGGCTCATTCCTCGAGGTACAGCGCGACTATGCGGGAAATGTGGTTGTGGGTTTTGCCAAGCTGGCTGGACGAACCGTAGGGTTCTTTGCCAATCAGCCAAAGGTCTACGCGGCCGCCCTGGATATCAACGCTTCCGATAAGGCAGCACGCTTTCTGCGCTTCTGCGATTCTTTCAACATCCCAATCGTTTCTCTTGTCGACGTTCCGGGCTTCTTGCCGGGGATCGCCCAGGAGCACGGTGGCATTATTCGGCACGGGGCAAAGATCCTCTATGCAATTGCCGAGGCCACGGTTCCCAAGGTTGCACTGATACTGCGCAAGGCCTACGGCGGCGCCTTCATTTCCATGGCGTCCAAGGAGCTCGGTTACGACCGAGTGATTGCCTATCCGAGCGCACAAGTTGCAGTCATGGGCCCCGAAGGCGCGGCAAACATCATCTTCCGCAAGGATATAAAAGAAGCAGAGGACGCGGAGGCAATGCGTGCGCAGAAAATCGAGGAGTTCAAGGCCTCGGTAACGACGCCCTTCAACGCCGCCAAGTTCGGCCACGTTGACGACGTCATTGATCCGGTACATACCCGGGCCGAGCTGATTCGGTCACTGGAGATGTACATGCGGAAGACCGAGGATCGCCCTGCAAAGAAGCACGGGAACATACCTCTGTAGCCTGGCATTGGATATAAGAGAGTAAATCGTGAATCCTGAAACAATGAATTACACCTTAGTTGTCGCCGTCGTCGGACTGGCAATCGTATTCGTCTTTCTGGCGATCCTGAGCGTACTTATGACGGTGATCACCAGAATACTGGGAGATCGGCCCAAAACGCCGGAGGATCAGCCGGCGGAAACCGACCGCGGGAAACAGTCGAAAACGGGCGGGACGCCAGGTGCTCCCTTGTGGGTCTACGCCGCAGCGGCTGCGTACTTAGATCTCGAGGATCGCGGGTCCGCCTCATCAAGGGCGTGGGTTGCGACGCGGAACGAGGGCACGGACGCCTGGATTGCTGGGCGCACTGGTGGTGAGAGTTTTGAAGTTGTAAGGAACAAGGCATTATGAAACGGCGCATACACTTGAAGGAAAATGGCAACGATTTTTGGGTGACGGTAGAGCGGGACGGGGACGAATTGACCGTCCAGCGGGACAACGAGGTGCATACCGTCTCTATCCTCGAGGTTGAACGGGTGGATGAGCGGGTCCGCAAAGAAGGGAGTCCCGCCCCGACTCCTCCGCCGACGCCACAAGCGCGGCCCGCGGCGCCGGCTGCTCCGGCAGCCTCTGCCGGCGCCGGTGGTGCCGTTGCACCCATGACCGGCGTCGTGAAGGAGCTTCTCGTTTCCGTCGGTGATTCGGTGGAAGCCGGGGAACGCCTCGTGATCATGGAAGCAATGAAGATGGACATTGAGGTGAACGCAGCGAAGAGCGGAAAGATCGCCAACATCCTCGTCGGAGTCGGTGATAGCGTTCGTGAAGGCCAGTCCCTGATAGAAGTCGAGTAGCCATGGGTAACATCTTCGTATCATTTCTCCAGTCGACCGGCTTCGCGTCGCTCACCTGGCAGGCCGCTGCAATGATCGTGGTTGGTCTGGTGCTGATCTATCTCGGGATTGCGCGACGCTACGAGCCACTGTTGTTGGTGCCCATCGGATTCGGAGCGCTGTTGGTCAACATTCCATTGGCCGGAATGTTCGGCCCCGATGGCTTGCTGCGCTACTTCTACTTCGGGATCGAGACGGGCGTTTTTCCGCCCCTGATCTTTCTCGGCGTCGGGGCCATGACGGATTTTGGTCCGCTTCTGGCTCGGCCGCGGACCTTTCTGCTTGGCGCGGCGGCACAGTTCGGTATCTTTGCGACCCTGATCGGGGCCACGGCCCTCAGATCGGAAGAGCACACGTCTGAACTCCAGTCACGTGAAACGATCTC
>CAYPTH010000049.1:0-20912 GCA_964413635.1 uncultured Spirochaetaceae bacterium | reverse complement strand
GGACCGACGGAGGAGCACGTCCGGAACTTCCGGCGCTCGCCTCGCTCGGACGGCCCGGTGTGCTACCTGCGCCTTCATGGACGCAATCCAAAAGAGACCGACTACAACTACTCCTATGACCCTGCAGAGCTCGAGGAGCTTTCGGGGATGCTCCGGCAATCGACGCGGATCGGGCGTTCTCCCGCGCCCGCGGTAGCCGAGCGCTAACCCACCATCGCCTCGAAGCGGTCCCGAATCTCGCGCTGGAGGCGCGGATCCATGTACTCGAAAACGTCGGGAATGTCGAGAACGACAATCTCGGTCTCCTCGGCCTCGCCCGGGAAGCGGGTGCGAATTTCCCGGGCGTGCCGCTCTTCCATGACCACCACGGTATCTGCCCAATTGAGAGTGTCCGCGGTAATGTCGTTTCCGGAAAAGGCGTTCGTGCCGGCGGAGCGGACCTCGAAGCGCGGGTCATCCGTGTACATGCGCTCCGCCGTCGGGCTTCGCTGCTGGTTGGCCGTGCACACAAAAAGGATCTTTCGTTTTCGCTCAAGACTCAACCGGATACCCCGCCTCTTTCCACGCCTTTTTGCCGCCACTGAACTCACGCACCCGCTTGTAACCGAGCTTCTCGAGCTTGCTCGCCGCGAGGGGGCTGGCGTTGCAGTCTTCATCGTGACAGTAGACAATGATTTCATCGTCCACATTGAATTGCTCGCGCGCCTGCTTCCCGATCTTATTGAAGTGGATATTGATGGCGCCCGGCAAATGCCACTGGTCATACTCCTTCGGAAGGAGGGTCTCCACGAGATGGAAGTCATCTCCGCGTTCCATTTTTGCCTTCAGTTCCTCTGCGGTGATTGTGTCTGCCATATTGCGCCTCTAGGGTGAAGGTACTGATCTATGGGCCGATGATGAAGAATGCCGAAAACATATGATTTTATCGATAATACTTTACATATTGCGCCGAGTAGTGTAGCATTAACATCAACATTCCGGTCACATTAACAGCCGGTAAAACTCTCACAAGGAGGAGTTCCGCCATGCGTACTTCCACTATTCTCATACTAGTTGCAGCGCTTGCTGCCGTCGCGCTCGTAGGCTGCGGCAATGGAAACGACACCGCCGTCGCAGAGGGCTACGCCCCGAACCAGACCGTTGAGGCCTACGACTATGTCCACAACGGCTACGTCGGCCAGGCCGTTGTCACCACCGATGGCGAAGGCAACATTGATGTCACCCTCGACGAGGCCTTCATGCCTCACACCCTCGCTCACGCCGACATTGAGTCCGACGAGTGGACCGAGGACAACACCGTAACCTACACGGTTCGTGGCGAGGTCAACCACGTTGCGCGCTGGGTCTCCTACGACGGCACCGACTACGTTGGCCGGACCGTTGGTACCTCCCTCGTGTACGTCCCCGCCGACGACTCCGGCAACCCCGCCACCGACGTGAACCAGGATCTCCTCGAGAAGAACTCGATCATCCGCAACGAATCCACCCTGGCGGCGTGGTTCAACGGCATCCTCGATGGCGCCTTCGCGGTCTACACGGAGTGGGGCGGGGATCCCATGACCGTTACCGAGAGCCCCTACGGCGGTCTGACCAAGCGTGATTCCGAGTACTGGAACTTCGGCATTGGCTGGCAGGGCAACATCGACGAGATCGAGGCTGCCGCGGAAGAGCACGGCGTTGGCTACAGCTTGGACGAGCTCACCCGCGATCCCGACGACAACACCTGGAGCGTCGCGGACGCCACCACCGGCGCCACGGCATCCGACTTCCCCGAGTATTTCGCCCTGATTCAGTTGGCGGTTGCTCGCCTCGAGATGCAGTAGATCCCCCTCGGATCTCAAGCAGTCTTTCATGGGCCGCGGTCTTAAGCCGATCGCGGCCCTTTTTGTGCCCCCGCCCTCGTGGAGACCGTGCTAGGCCTTGCGCGTGCTCGTCTTCCCGTTACAATGCTATCACTGAGCTATGACACGCACCCACCTTTCCACTTGTGCCGATGAGCTCGGCCTCCGAGAGGCACACATTGCCGGTGCCGCGGCCCTCTTCGAGGAAGGCGCCGGCATTCCCTTCATTGCCCGCTACCGAAAGGAGCGCACCGGCAGCATGGACGAGGAGGTCCTGCTTCGGCTCCGCGATCGGCTTCAGGAGCTGGCCGATCTCGATGCCAGACGCAGCGCCATACTGCGCTCCCTCGAAGAGCGCGAGCTCCTCACCGATGAGCTCAGAGCGAGTCTCGACGCGGCGCGGTCGAAAACGATCCTGGAAGATATTTACCTGCCGTTCCGGCCGAAGCGGAAGACCCGGGCCTCCCAGGCGCGGGAGCGCGGCCTCGAACCCTTGGCGGAGCGCCTTCTTCACGGAAAAGGACTCGATCCCGAGCGGGAGGCGCGGCCCTACCTGAACGCGGATGCCAACGTGCCCGATACGGAGGCGGCGCTTGCCGGAGGCCGGGACATAATCGCCGAGTGGATCAGCGAGGACCCGACGCTTCGCGGAGAGCTTCGCGAGCTCTTTGCCGCCCGGGCCGAGCTCAGTTCCCGGCGGTCGCCGGGAGCCGCCGGCGATCACAGCCAGGTCTATCGTGACTACTTTGACTGGCGGGAGGCCGCCGGCCGCGCCCCGTCGCACCGGGTGCTTGCCATGTTCCGCGGCGAGCGGGAGGGTGTGCTCACCGTCCATGTGCTTCCGCCGGAGGAGCGGGCGCTCGGGCTCCTCGAGAAGCGCTACGCCGGGCCGGACACGGGTACGGCGACCTCCCGGCCGCAGGCCGAGCAGCTCCGCCGCGCTCGGGAGGACGCGTACAAGCGCCTTCTCGCGCCATCCCTGGAGAACGAGGCAAAGGCGCGTCTCAAAAAGGACGCGGATGAAACCGCCGCCGCCGTCTTTGCCCAGAATCTCCGGGAGTTGCTCCTCGCGGCGCCTCTCGGCGGGAAACCGGTTCTGGCCGTGGATCCCGGTTTTCGCACCGGTTGCAAGGTGGTGTGTCTGGATGCTCGCGGCGAGCTCCGGCACCATGAGGCAATCTATCCCCTCGAGCCGCACAACAAACGGGAGCAGGCGGCACAACGGATCCGGGACCTCTTTGCCGACTACGCAGTCGAGGTCGTTGCGGTGGGAAACGGCACCGGCGGGCGGGAAGCCGAGAGCTTTCTCCGAGAGATCGGCGCTCCCGCCGGCGTATCGGTGATATCGGTGAACGAGGCCGGTGCCTCCGTGTACTCGGCCTCCCCGGTGGCGCGGGAGGAGTTTCCCAATCACGATGTCACGGTCCGCGGAGCGGTCTCAATTGGTCGCCGTCTCATGGACCCGCTGGCGGAGCTCGTGAAGATCGATCCGAAGTCGATCGGCGTCGGGCAGTATCAGCACGATGTGGACCAGAAACTCCTCGAAGCGCGCTTGGTTGACACGGTTGTTTCTTGTGTCAACGCCGTCGGGGTAGATCTGAATACTGCAAGCAGCCATCTGCTCCGCTACGTCTCCGGCATCTCGCACCGGCTCGCCCGGGCCATTGTCGGCCACCGGGCGGAGCAGGGCGGCTTCACCTCCCGGGCGGAGCTGAAAGCCGTTCCCGGCTTGGGCGACAAGACCTTTGAGCAGGCGGCGGGCTTCTTACGGGTTCGGGGCGCCGAGCATCCCCTCGACGCCTCCGGAGTTCACCCGGAACGCTACGAGCTCGTGGAGCGCATGGCGCGAGACGCCGGCGTGGAAGTCAGGCAGTTGATCGGTGACGAGAAGCTGTGCGATAGCATCGACCTGAATGATTACGTGAATGAACAGACGGGGATCGAGACCTTAGGAGACATTGTCGCCGAGCTCAAGCAGCCCGGCCGCGACCCACGTCCCCGCTTCGAGGAGTTCGCCTTCAGTGAGGAGGTCCACGAGATCGACGATCTTCGGCCCGGCATGAAGCTCCCGGGGGTCGTGACGAACGTGACCAACTTCGGCGCGTTCGTGGACATTGGCGTGCACCGGGACGGTTTGGTGCACATCAGCAAGCTTGCCGACCACTTTGTCTCGGATCCTCGCCAGGTTGTTCGCGTCAATCAGACGCTTACGGTGACGGTCGTTGAGGTGGATGCTGAGCGCAAGCGCATTTCGCTGAGCCTGGTGGACTGACGGGGCGGCCGTGGAGTTGGTTCAACTCTCTCGCGACCTCTACGAGGCGTTTTGCGACATGGCGGCGGATTTCGCCCGTGTCGGCGACGACCGGTACCAGCAGCATGTGACCGTGCGGGGCTTCACGGAGTACCTGGCCTCGATCGAACGCTTCGCCGACGCGGAGACCGTCCCTGAGGGGCTGGTGCCAAGCTACCACTTCTTTCTCCAAGAAGGGGACGGCACGCTCATCGGCGGGATCCGATTGCGACTCTTCTTGACGGATTCACTGCGGGTCGAAGGCGGCCACATTGGCTACGATGTGCGCCCCTCCTACCGCAACCGCGGCTACGCGACGCGCATGCTTGCGCTCCTCCTCGCGCGGGCGAAAGCTCTCGGCATGGAGAACGTGCTGGTCACCTGTAACGCCGACAATCCTGCCTCAGCTCGAGTCATTGAGAAGTGTGGCGGTGTCCTGGACTCCACGGTGCGCTCACCGGAGAGCGCGAAAGAGGTGTGTCGCTACTGGATTGACCTGAGGCGAGGACCGGGCCACACTGCTGCGGTATGAACGCAATGACGCCGAAGCAACGTGTTGTAGCCGCATTGCGGCGTGAGCCCGTCGACCGGCTTCCAGTGGTGGAGATGGCGATCGACTGGGCGGTGATGCGCGGTCTCGGATACCGCCGCTACGCCGACATGATACGAGGGCTCGACCTGGATGCCGCGCCGGTGAACCAGGCGCTCTATTTGATGGGCTGGCGCCGATGGGTTCTGCCCTTCGTTGAGTATTACACGGACGAATGGGGCGTCCGTAGCCGCTTCGCCGGTGAGCTGTTGCCGGTCCCGGTTGGTCACCCCCTGCCGACCCCCGCCGCTTTCAACGAGTTTAGGCCGCCGAAACCGGAGAAGAGTCCGATTCTGAAGGCAATCCGGTATGTGAAGCGTCGACTTCCCGACCGAGCCATTGTCCTGGTCAGTCGCAACGATTTCGCCGCGTCGTGGTTCCTCTGCGGCTTCGACGTGCTGCTCATGAGCTTCATTGACGATCCGGAGTTCGTCGGCCGTCTGGGACGCATGGTCAACGACTACTACGCGCGGCTCTTTGAGTTGGCAATCGAGGCCGGGGTCGATGTCGTTTTCCTCACCGACGACTACGCGTACAAGAGTGGCACGCTCATGTCGCGGGAACACTTCGAGCGCTTCGTCCTGCCGCTGCTGCGGCGGAGCGTCGGCGCCATTCACGACGCCGGGGGACTCTGCGTCAAGCACACCGACGGTGACGTGTCCGGCATCCTGGATCTCATTGTGGAAACCGGTGTTGACGGGATCGGTCCGCTGGAGCCCGCCGCCGGCAACGATCTGGCGGAAATCCAGCGCCGGTGGGGCGACCGCGTGGCGGTGATCGGGAACGTTGACGTTGATCTGCTATCCCGGGGCTCCGCGGCGGAGGTACAGTCCGTCACCGAGACTCTGGTTCGGGCGCTCGCGCCGCGGGGCGGACACCTGCTGTCCTCCGGGAACACCATCACCTCGTCGGTGCAGGCGGAGAATTTCCGTACCATGATTACAGCCGGCCGGAAGGCCTACGCTGAGGAAACCCAGGCGCAGTAACCGGGAGGCAATTACGCGGCAATTAACGCGTCAGGCTCCGGTGCACGAATCGGTGCGGACGGTCCGCCTTGGCGCCGTACTTCTCGCGGCGGTGCTGTTCGTACTCACTCCAGTTGCCGTCGTACCAGAAGACCCCATCGTCCTCAAAGGTGATGAGGTGCGTGCAGACGCGGTCTAAGAACCACCGGTCGTGGCTGATCACCATGACGCAACCGGCGAACTGGTCAATTGCGTCCTCGAGCGAGCGCAAGGTGTTCACGTCCAGGTCGTTGGTCGGTTCGTCCATCAGGAGGAGGTTCCCCCCTTCGAGAATCATCATGGCCAGGTTAATGCGGTTCCGCTCGCCTCCGGAGAGATCCTTCACGCGCTTCTGCTGATCCGGTCCGTTGAAGTTGAACCAGTTGCAGAAGGCGCGGGAGTTCACCTCCCGGCCGCCGCCCTCTATTCCGCCGAGGCGGATAAAGTCGTGACCGCCTGATAGCTGCTCCCACACCGTTTTGTCGCCGTCCAGGTTTTCCCGCATCTGATCCGCCCAGGCGAGGCGCACCGTGTCGCCGACGCGGATGGTCCCTGCGGTCGGCTCCTCCTGCCCGGCAATGAGGCGGAAGAGCGTGGTCTTTCCGGCGCCGTTAGGACCGACAATGCCGACAACGGCACCCGGCGGCACCTGGAAGTCGAAGTCTTTGTAGAGGAGCTTCTCCTCGTAGGCCTTGGTGAGCCCTTCGGCCCCCACAACAATGTCACCCAGGCGCGGTCCCGGCGGGATGGTGAGATCCGCAGCCTTCTCCCGCTGTTGGCTGCCCTGGGACAGGAGCTCGTTGTAGCGTTTGATGTGCTCCTTGCTCTTGGCGTGCTGACCCTTCGGGGTCATGCGGACCCACTCGAGCTCCCGCTCCAAAGTCTTTTGCCGCTTGCTTTCTCCCTTCTCCTCTTGGGCCAGGCGCTGCTGCTTCTGCTCCAGCCACGACGAGTAGTTGCCCTTCCAGGGGATACCCTCGCCGCGGTCGAGCTCCAGAATCCACCCCGCAATGTTGTCCAGGAAGTAGCGGTCGTGGGTGACGGCTATTACCGTGCCCGCGTAGTTGCGCAAGTGTCGCTCCAGCCACGCCACCGACTCCGCGTCCAGGTGGTTGGTGGGCTCGTCCAGAAGCAGAATGTCCGGCTGCTGCAACAAGAGTCGCACCAGGGCCACGCGACGCCGTTCCCCGCCGGAGAGCACATCCACCTGCATCTCCCCGGGCGGGCAGCGGAGGGCCTCCATTGCCAGGTCCAGCCGAGAGTCCAGGTCCCAGCCGCCGGCGGCATCGATCTTGTCCTGTATCTCCGCCTGCTTCTCGCCGAGCGCCTCGTAGTCGGCGTCGGGGTCACCGTATGCCTCATTGACCTTCTCGAACTCCGCCAAGAGGTCGGTGATCTCCTTCACGCCTTCGGCGACCGTTTCCTTTACCGTCTTGCCTGGTGCGAGCTGCGGCTCCTGCTCCAAGTAGCCTACCGTGTATCCCGGTGAGACGGAGATCTCGCCGGAGAACTCATCATCCACCCCGGCGAGGATGCGCATGAGGGTGGACTTCCCTGAACCGTTGAGGCCAATGACGCCGATCTTGGCGCCGTAGAAGTAGGAGAGGCTGATCTCGTTGAGAATGGTCTTGGAACCACGCACCTTTGAAACGCGATGCATGGTGTAGATGATCTTCTTGTCGTCGCTTGTCTTTGCCATGTCGGAGTAGTATAGCAGAATACGGCCGAGTGATTCAGGCATAGTCTCTCGCATCCACCACCCCAACGGCCTGGCCGGTCTCGGAGAGGATCTGTGCATTGTCGTAGCCATCTTCGATCATCTTGAGCGCCGGGTGCGGCCGTTGGCTATTCGCCGATCAAGGTTTCCCGCGCTCGCCTCACCTGAATGAACACTCGATGATCTCCCCCGCGATCTGGGTGGTGGAGAAGACTCATGCGCCGGTAGGCCCGAGAGACCGCGGCGTCGTCGGGCCATTGGGGCGGTATCTCCGGCGGGAGGCAGTCGAGGAGGTAACAGGCGAGAAGCTTTTCCGCAAAGGGTTCGCTCAGGCCGCGATAACGAGCAGAGAGAAGCCGCAGGTGCCGGCGGAAGACATTCACCCACTCTCCGTGGCCGTATCCGAGGTAGGCCTTCGCCTGCTTCTTGCTGCGCGGAAAGAGCTCGGCCTGCCAAAGCGGATGGAGTCGGCGCGGGTTGTAGTGCTCCTCCAGATACCCCAGGTATTTGATGAAGTCGAGCGTCGGCTGCGGCACGGAGCGGACCGTCGCCAGAATGTACTGTCTCCGTTCTTCCCGATAGCGCTCTCGGTCGGCGAGGTAGTCGCGCTTGATTTCGAGGAAGAGCGGGAAGAAAGGGTCTTTCGGAATTCCGTAGGTGCGATAGAAGGAGGACAGGTCTTCCGGGCTTATCCGCGCCCCGTGGAGAAGGGAGTAGCAGCGACGAGGAACGCGGAGCCGGAGGAGGCCGGCGGAAGCCTCGAGCCGCTCCACCACTCTTGCGTAGCGTGGGTCCTTCCGGAGCGTCTTCGGCTGTTGCGAGAGGAGGTAGCCAAGGGAGTACGAGCGGCGCTGCCGCGATGGCGGTCTCCGGCGACGACGGCGTCTTCGCATAGCTGGAAACGACCATATCACAGATCGCTCCGTTTCAGTGCTACAGTCGACGCAACTCGCCGCCGGCGTCGATCGACATTTGCGCCGCTTCCACCATTCGCAGTGACTCGTGGCCATCCTCGACCGTAGCCACGGGAGGCTCTCCGTCGACGAAGCGCTTGAGGTCGCGCACGAGGGCAAGATCGGCGCCGAAGTGGCTGGACGAGAACTCATCGCCCTTGGTGTCGATGATTTCGTGCCTCTTTCCGTGCTCGGAGTATAGCTCGATGATACCGGTCCCCCGGGTGAGAGTGAGGCGGCCTTCCGTGCCCACAAGCTCGAGAGTCTCCTGATCCGGCGCCTTCGGGCCGAAGATGCAGAGCATCAGAGAGGCCTTTACGCCGTTCTCGTAGGCAAGGCTCACAAAGGCGTGGTCGGTGATGTCGGCCCCGGGCTTGAAGACGCAGGTGTCAATGCGGTCCTCCTCCGCCTGCGCCTTCTTCCAACTCGGCGGGAGGTAGCGGATGCCCATCTCCTGGAAATCGGGATCCTTCCGGAGGTCGTAGGGGCAGTCACGGGTGCAGGAGAAGCAACCGGTCGGCGGGTTCTCCTCGGGGGCGAACTGGGGACTCCGGCCACCGATTCCTGAGAGTGACACGCAGCGGTGGCCGGCGAACCAGTTGAATACATCGAAGTGATGGCTCGACTTGTCATTGAGCGCCCCGCCGGACCAGGCGTTACGCCGGTGCCAGGTGTGGAAGTAGCGCGTGTAGGGGATAACGGAGCGGATCTGCATCATGGTGAGGCGCCCGATGCGACCTTCCTGGAGGAGTTCGTAGGCGCGGCGCCAGGAGGGTTCGTAGCGGCGGGTGAAGCCCATCGTGATCTGGTTGCCGGTATTACGAACCTTGTTGACGATTGCTGCGGAGTCTTCGGTGGTCACGGCAATCGGCTTGTCCAGGTAGACCTTCTTTCCCGAGTCGAGGGCGTACTCGCACGGCTCCCGGTGAGCGTAGGTCGGCGTCGTTACAAGAATCAGGTCGATGTTCGGGTCATCCACGAGCGCCCGGTAGTTGGTGTACTTGGTCGGGCGGCCTGGGAGGCCGCGCCCGGCTGCGGCGCTGCGGAAGCCCACGTACCCGAGATAGAGCGAGACCTCCCGCATGCGCTGCGGGCTCTTGTCGCAGAGGGCGCGCAGGCGAAGCCCGGTTTCCCGGCGGAGCTCGGCAATGCGCGCCCCGAGAACGAGTGCGCCGCGCAGCCCGGCGCCGACAATGCCGACGCCGACCTCACGTGGTCGGGACATGGGTGCTCCCGTCGCCGAGCTTGTCCACCGCCGCGCCCGCTTCCTGCGCGTCGTGGCGCGCGAGGACTTGCTGCTCCACGGACTCTTGGTATGCGCCGCGGATCGGGAAGAAGATGAGGATGGCAATGCCGACCAGGTACGCCGTCCCCGGGATCAGCCCCGCAAAGAGGCGGATTCCCGTCAGTGCACTCTCGGCCTGCTCGAGAAGCGCAATGCCTTGATTCGCCTGGCGTGTCACGAAGCCGGTGGCCTCTAAAATGAAGGGCGGGACGGCAATTGCCAGTGACTGGGCGGGCTTGGTGAGAAGGGCGTTTGCGCCGAAAAAGGCGCCCTCCCGGCGCTGGCCGGTGTGAAGCTCGTCCTCATCCACCACCAAGGCAAAGAGGACGTAAGTGTAGGCCTCCGGTCCCGCCATGCCGAAGCCGATGAGGGCGAAGGCGACGGGAATGAGCGGAGGTGGGACGAACATGACCAGAAAGAAGCCCACCGCGCCAATGCCAAGATAGGCCTGCTGGGCTCGGAGCACGGTCAGCCTTCGGCGGATGGGACCACTCACTGCTATCCCTATGACCATGGGAAAAAAGACCGCCCCGAGGAGAATAGTCGCGTTCATGCGCACCAAATAGTCCGCCACGTAGAAGATGGCGCCCATGGCCATGGCCTGCACCAGCACACGCATGAAGTTCTCCGCAATAAGAATAAGGGCCGCCGTGCTGCGGAAGGTGAAGGCAATGTACTGCCTGAAGCTCAGCCGCTCCGCGCCGCGCGAGAGCTCCGGGCGCTCCTTGACCCGGAAGGTGACAATGATGATGAGTGTCGCTCCAATAATGCCAACGGCCAGCATGGAGAGCCGCAAGGGCAAAAGCGTCGTCGCGCCACCCGCCTGTGGACGAAAGAGCTGAGGAATCAGAAAGCCCAGGCCGAAACCAAAGAGCCCAAAGAGGGCGGTGGATATTTGCAGGTGTGCCCGCTGGTCCTCGTTCTCTGAGACCTCCGGCAGGAGGGCGGAGTAGACGAGACCGATCATGGTAAAGCAGCTGTCGTAGAGAAGCATGACGACGACCATCCACCAGAAGATGGCACGGTCCCCGGTGCCCTCCGGAGCCATCCATACCAGGAAGAAGGTCAGTGCCAAAAAGGGTGCCGTGAAGCGCATGTAGGGAATCCGCCGGCCCCAGCGCGAACGGGTGTTGTCCGTCAGAAACCCGAAGAGGGGGTCGTTGACGGCGTTCCACACTGCGTAGGCAACAGAAGCAATTCCGATCCAGCGCGCGGCGAGCCCAAGGTAGTCCTGGTAGAAGATCGGTAGGAGAGATCCGTAGATCCCGGAGATCATCGTCAGGCCCAGCGACGCCAGGCCCCAGATGATCTTTGTCGAAAGCGGTATGCGTCTCATGGGACTGCCATCATACCGCAACCTGCGGCAGCGCGGTAGTATTTCCCGCCGCGACAGCCGCGTCTACCGCGCGCCGCTTCAGACGTTGAATCGAATGTTGAGAATGTCCCCGTCCTTGACGCGGTACTCCTTGCCCTCGAGGCGGAAGAGCCCCTTCTGCTTCACCGCGTGCTCCGAGCCGGCGCGTACCAGATCGTCGTAGGTGAAGCACTCCGCGCGGATGAAGCCCTTGGCCAGGTCGGAGTGGATGGTGCCGGCGGCTTCCTGTGCGTTTTCTCCGTCTCGTATGGTCCAGGCGCGCACCTCGTCCTCTCCTACCGTAAAGAAGCTGATGTAGCCGAGCATGTGGTAGGCGAAGCGTGTCAGTCGGTCGCGAGCGGACTCCGAGATCCCGGCGTCCTCCAGGAAGGCCGCGGCCTCATCGGGCTCCATGCCGGCGAGCTCCATCTCCAAGCTCCCGGCAAACTCAATGGTGGGGTATCGCGATTCGAGCTGTTCCACGGTCTCTTGGTTGGATCCGTACTCGTCCTCGCTTGAGTTGAGGACGATGAGGATGGGTTTCGCGGTCAAGAAGCGAAAGCCGCTAATGGTTCGTTGCTCCTCCGGTGTGAGCTCCAGCTCCCGCACCATTCCGCCGGCATCGAGTTGCTCCACGACGCGACGCATGACCTTCTCCTCGGCCTGGGAGGCGGGCGTCTTCTTTCCGCGCTTGTGATCGTTCTCAATCCGTTCGATGCGGCGCTCGGCAATGACCTGGTCGGAGAGAATGAGCTCGCCCTCCACGGTGTCGAGGTCGCGCAAGGGGTCGACATTGCCGTAGACCTCATCCAGTGCGGCATTGCTGAAGTTGCGCAAGACAATGAGCAGGGCGTCCGAGCTGCGCACGAGGGTGATCCCCTCGCCGGAGAAGATGCCCGAGCTCCGGTCGTCGTCACCCTTGGAGCCGCCGGCACCACTACCGCCTCCGGCTCCCGCGACGAAGTCGATAAACTCAATCGTGGCGTAGATCGTCTTCTTTGGTTGGTAGCGTTTGGAGAGCTCGTCCACCCGCGGATCGCCGACGTCAACCACGGCGACGTTGGGCTCAACTTTGCCGGAGGCGTACTCGGTGACCTCGGCATTTTGCCCCGTCAGGGCGTTAAAGATCGTGGTCTTGCCCGACTTCGGCAGACCGATGATTCCAATGTTCATAGGGCGACAGTATGACGAAAACCGTTGCCCGAGGGCAACGGGCGCTCAGCGTTCCCGGCGGGGAGCCTGAGCGCGCCGCCACGGTCACCTAATCGGGAATGTCCCAGTTGAAGAAGCGGAAGTAGGGCTCGGCAGCCTTGCGGTGGAACTCCTGTTGCTTCTCTTCCGGCCAGTCGTAGATCCCCTTGCCGGTCTTCATGCCGAGCTCGCCCTTGTTGTAGCGCGTGTTGATGAAGTCCGGCGTTTCCATTTTGCGGCTCAAGGATGGGACAACGTAGTCCTGTATGCGCTTCACCATGTCGAGGCCCGCGGCATCCTGGTGCTGAAACAGCCCGACTACGGAGTAGCGCGGCGCGAAGCTGTACATGAGCGCGCGATCAACGTCCTCCGGGGTGGCAATCCCCTCATCCACCAGGTAACCCGCCTCCCGAACGAGAGCGTGTTGCAGCCGGTTGGCCACGAAGCCGGGGAGGGCGCGGTTTGCAATGACCGGCTTCCGGCCGCAAGACTCCATGAGATCGTAGACCAGTTTCACCGATTCGTCCGTGGTTACCTCGCCCTTCACAATCTCAATGAAGGGGATGAGGTGCGGTGGGAAGAAGGGGTGCGCCACCATGATGCGGTCTTTGTACTGCGAGCATCCCTTTGCCAGATCGTCCGGTGCTTTCCCTGAGGTCGTTGAGGCAATGGCTTTCACCTGGGGGCAGTGCTTTTCAACCTCTGCGTAGACCTCGTGCTTCATCTCCATCTCTTCCGGGACGCATTCGAAAACCACGTCGGCATCCGCAATGTCGTCCCAGCTCGTGGTGGTATGGAGGTAGTTCTCGCACTTGCCAACCTGATCACGCGTGACCAGCTCCTTCTCGACCAAGGTGTCGAAGAATTTGCGGTATTGCGTCACGCCCTTCTCCGCGCTCTTGTCGCTTCGGGCATACAGTGTCGTTTTGTACCCGTTGCCGGTGAACAAGGTCGCCAAGCTCGATCCGATCATTCCGACACCAATCAGCGCAATGTGGCCAACTCCCTGAACTCTCATCCGTGCCTCGCTTTCCCGTAATGGTCTAAGAATCGATTATCGATTAACTAGTAGTAAACTCGAAACCGGCGCAGCTGTCAAACCATGATGTATGCCGCACCTTGTTGAAAGGCGAGTGGCCAAGTCCCGATCACGTCGCGATTTCGGTCGCGTTCGTGATACGCCAATCCTTGGCCGCGCGGTCATTTACGCGTATTCCTTCAACAGTCTGCGTAATACCTTCAGTACCGCGATGCAGGTAATAACGACGGGACCGCGGTCAGAGCCGCCCCCCACCGCACTTCCGAGGATGTAGATCGTCCACCAAACGCCGAGCTCTCCAAAGTAATTCGGGTGGCGGCTGAAGCGAAACAAGCCGTGCGTTAGAAAGCCTCGATCAAGATCCGCTTGCAGACCCTCCTCGGGCTGCTGACTCGCCACGGTCTCCACGGCCGGCGGGAAGAAGGAGCGTGCGGCGTATATCCAGGCAAAGGCCACAGGAGCGGTACTCCAAAGGCGGTCGACCCAGGAGTAGTCATTGCCAACAGTGCGGCCATTGCGGCAAGCGCCGGCGTCTTGGCTCCCATTGCCGGGGCGGCAGTAGGCCTCATACCCGGCTGCGGACCGCACATCGTGCTGCCAATTGACCGAAAGGCTGCGCTAATTGCGACGGTCTACACGGTCATCCCCGCCCTGGTGATTGGGGTTCTCATGCACTACCTCTGGGAGCCACTGCTCGGTCTTGCCAGGTTTGGCTTCGGCGTGCTCTAGCTCTCGGGCGCGATAGCTGCCAACCGCGGTCCGCCGAGGGAGGTGCTAGCGCGAGTCGCCGGGCGTTTCCTCTCGCGTATCGTCGAACACCACCGTGCCCTCCCCGACGGTCAGCACGTCCCCCGGTTCGAGGCGCTTCCGCTTCACCGGCTGGTTGTTCACCCGGATCGGTGAATCGGACTGGACGGTGTAACTGTCGCTTTTCGGGTCGTACACGACCGTTGCCGAGGAAGCGCCTCCGCCGCCCGCGCCTCCGCCGCCCGCGCCTCCGCCGCGACCGCCGGTGCCGGCGACCGTGACGTCCGCCCGGTCGCTCGTGCCGACAACGGTTTGGGCGCTCTCGAGCGGGAAGATCTGGGTGCGACCGCCAATCACTTCGAGATTCGCATCGCGGCGGCGGTTGAGGAAGCGAGCGTGCTGGATTGCCCACCAGCCGGCAAGGGCCAGGAGCAGCGGGATGAGCCACAGAAGGGTGAAGCCTTCGGCCGGTGTGCCGAAGATGGTGTCGGCAAAGTAGAAGCGCGTCGTCTGTGCCGAGCCGTCGCTGCCCTCGTAGCGGACGCGAACGTACTTCCGCTCGGCGGGCTCCGCCGTAGGCCGATAGCTCAGGCGGTACTCCTCCAGGACGCGGCGACGAATATCGGTGTAGACCGCAGCGAGCTCCTCCTGGTTGCGGGCATCGTAGACGCGGCCCCCGGTCTCCGTGGCAATTGCACTCAGATTCGAGTCCCCTTGCGGTCCAAAGCTCACGGCAAAGACCGAGACGCCTTCTCGCTGCGCTCGCTCCACGGCCTCCCCGTATTCGAAGATGCGCTCTCCGTACTCCGGGTGCGGCTCCCCCTCGTTCGGTGCGTAGGGGTAGTTTTCTCCGTCGGAGAGCACAATGAGCACCTTCCGGCCCTCGGCGACGGCAAGATCATCCACGCCGGCGCGGACGGCAGCGTAGAGCTCCGTGTACGCTGCGGCGCGCTCAGGTCGCTCGATCTCCCCGAGGAGGGAATCGATGAGACCTTGGTCCCGGCTGGGCTTCGAATGGACCGTGTAGAAGGTGTTGAAAGATGCCAGTCCGAGGCGATCTTGCGGATTGTCGATCTCCGAAAGAAAGGTGCGGATAGCTCGCCGAACGTGCGCAATCCGCCGACGCTCCGCCTCTTCGGTCGGTTCGCCCGTGAGGGTGTCGTACATACTGCCGGAGTTGTCGACCAGGAGGAAGAAGGAGATGCCCTCGGTTGCGGTGGCGTCCGCATCCACCTGCAGCAGCGGCACCTCGGCGAAGTCCTGTCCATCGGCGGACTCGAGAACCTGGAAGTCGGCCCGCTCGGCACCATCGATCGGCTCACCCCGTGCATCGGTGAGACTGACGTAGAGGTCTACGCGTTGCCTGGTGAGGAGGCGAGACGAGTCGATCTGCGAGATGGTGAGCGATTGCGACCATGCTGCCGCCGCGGCAACGGTAAGGAGGATGAGCGCAAGGGTTCCAGCGCGCAGCGTGCCCCCGGCGCCGCTCATGCGGCCAATTCGTGCATTCCTGTGTTCCATGCGCATGTCTCCTACTCCGGTCGGTAGAACAGTTTCGCCGTGCCGATCTTGATGACGTCCTCGTAGCGCAGACGCGACTCAGAGGTCTTCTCGTCATTCACCACGAGATCGCTTCCTTCCGCCGCCGCAATCCGCAGCTCTCCGCCCTCCGTCCAGATGCGGGCATGGGTATCCGCCACGTTCCGGTAGCTTGTGAGGACGATGTCGTTGTCACTCCCTGCGCCGACGCGGAAACGCTGCTGGTTGAGAATGAACTCCGAGCCTTTGCGGGCGCCGTTGAGGAGCCGGAGGACGCCGTGGGAGAGACGGCGCTCAATGAGGGCGTAGCTCGCGGCAACCAGGAGCCCAAACAAGAGGAGTCCGGCCAGGCGCGCCAAAGCCACTCCTGGCAGAAGTACCCGGGCGTACTCGATTGCGGCGCCGCCGAGGAGGCCGCCAATGACACCGCCGGCCACGCCCATGCCGAGCTTCAGGCCCGAGCGGGCACGGACACCTTCGGCGGCGCCCACGAAGAGCCCCAAGAGCGCCCAGCCAACCACGCGCGCCACGGGCAGCCCAATGAGCGACCGCTCTCGCGCCCGGGCGAAGACCAGCTCACCGAGAAGGAAGAGCGCTCCCTGCCCGGCGAGGAATCCGAGAATCCCGCCGAGAAAGCCGATTCCCGCACCGACGAGAGCAGCGTCGCGAATCCGCCGACGGTTTCCCGCAATAATCCCTTGGGCGGATGCAAAGAATGCGCCGAAAACCGTGCCGAAAATCGCTCCGGATACGATTGTGAAGAGCAGAAAGCTCGGAAAGCGCGCTTGCAGCTGTACGAGAGCCTCCATCAAGGGCCATGCGGCCAGCCCGGCCAGGAGCCCCATTGCCAGGATGATCAAGCGCCGTATTGTTGTTGTCATTCTTCGTCTCCTGCGAGCTGGAGATCCTGCCTCTCCGCGTTATATTCGACGCGAAGGCGGGCGCGCTCCTGCGACTCCAGACGCAGGGTCTCGCTTGCCTCCGCGGAACCGCGCCGCAGGGTTATGCGGTGCTCTCCCGGCAAGAGGGTGAGCTCGAGGGGGCCGTCGTTCTCCGCGTCCAGCTGGGGCACGGCAACGAGCTCGACCTGGCGCCCGCCGCGCAGGTACTGTCGGGAGCCGTTGACCAGAAGCTCGCCGCCGTCGGTGTCCCCGAGGAGCCGGAGGACGGCGGGGTAGGGCGTGAGGTCGGCCTCGACCAAGAGGTCGCTCTGGTAGGGCTCGAGCAGGAGGCTATACTCCTCCCGGTAGAAGCCCTCGGCGCGGAAGCGGAAGCGGTGCACCGTACCGGTCTCGAGCTCGCTGCGCACCTCGTCGGTGAGCTCAACCCACCGTCCGCCGGCGCGGTAGTCGACCTCGAAGGGGGAGCTGAGCCGCTCCCCGGTGGCGCGGTCCGTTGCGCGGAAGCGGAGATTCAAGGGGAGCGCCGGCGGGGGAAGGGCGTTGACGCTGATGCGTCGCGCCTCACCGACTCCGCTTTCCCGTTGCATGCTCCGAGGGCGCAGGAAGATCGAGCGCCAGACCAAGTCCTGCTCGGCCGTGACTTTCAGCCGGTAGGAGCCGGCGGGAATGTAGAGCTTCTGCGAGCGCAAGACGAAGGAGTCCTCCGTCGATTGCAGGGGATCACGGGTGAAGTGGAGCTGTCCGTCCTCGACGGCTGGGATCTCTTCTCCGTCGTCGTGAAAGAGTTGCGCGGCAACATATACGTCTTCGGGGGCCTTCGCGCCCCGCGGCATGCGGACGGACACCTGCAGGGCGCCGTACTCGTCGGGGTAGAGGTACTCGTAGTGGTAGCCGGCGTAGTAGCCGTACCCCGCCGCGCCGGCGAGCGCAAGGACCGCAATCGCCACGAGGCTGACCACGGCGCGGCGGCGCCGGTTCGGTCCCTGCGGCGGCGTCCCCGTGCCGGCAAGGGAATCGGCGACAATCTGGACATCGCTCTGCTTCGCCTGCCGGCCAATGACGCGATCTACTCGGTGCAGAACGCGCTCCATGGTCTGGAAGCGACGGTCGGGCTTGGCCTTCATGCAGCGGCGAATCAAGCGCTGAGTCTTCCCGGAAATCTGTGGGTTGTGCTTGCGCGGTTTGGTGTACTTGCCTTGCTGGATGCGGCGGATGGCCTCTGCGTTGAAGGTGTTCGAGAAGGGCTTCTTGCCGGTGGTCATCTCGTAGAGCATGACCCCCATCGCGTAGATGTCCGCGCGCTTGTCGACGTTGCGGGAATTCTCGTACTGCTCCGGCGGCATGTACGACGGCGTTCCCAGTGTCATTCCCTCTCGGGTGAGATTCTCCTCGTTCTCGCCTCCGTGGATGCTGGCAATGCCGAAGTCCACCAGCTTTACGTTGCCCTCCCGGGAAATGAGGATGTTCCCGGGCTTGATATCACGGTGCACCACACCGCGCTCGTGGGCGTACTGCAGGGCGCGGCAGGAGGCGCGGAAGATGCGGAGCGCCAGGTACTCAGGGATGTAGCGCTCCTTCCGCAGCAGTGTCTCCAGCGACGGCCCGTCGACGTACTCGAGGACGATGTAATATGACGAGCCTTCCCGGAAGTGGTCGTAGACATTCACGATGTAGTCGCTCGTGAAGTCCATCATGATCTGCGCCTCGCGCCGGAAGCGCTCGCGCATGGAGGCGTCGCCCCGCAGGGTGAGCTTCTTGACAATGACGTAGCGCGAGAGGGTGGGGTGCTCGGCCTTGTAGACCGCTCCCATGCCACCGGTGGCTATCCGGTCCACCACCTTGTACTTTCCGATCTTCTCCGGAATCTTGGCCATGTTACCGATCCTCGTTGCCGGTCAATACAATTACGTCTCGAGATAGATCGATGCGCCGATCCGGCGCAATTACGGCGACGATCTGCGCCATGGGGTTGTGCAACTGCACGTAGCGTCCGTTGGCGCGCAGGGCGTAGGCGCCGGAAATGGGACGGTGACCGCCAAAGTGGAAGGCCTCATCCGTGCCGAGATAGTGCAGGAGCATCCGCTCGACACTGTCCGCTTCCGCCCCGTCGTTCGGTGTCCAGGTGAGGCCGAAGACCACTTCGGGCTTGCTGCGGTACTCTATCACATCCTGAGATCCGTAAAAAGTTCGCGGCTCCGCGTGCGTCACTAAGAAGTGCGGTCCCACCGTGAGCAGTGGATAGGAGTGCTCGACGCGGGCGAAGGTCTCGAGGACCTCGTCCCCGTAGAATTGCTCCATGTAGGCGGCCACCATGGCGCCCTCGTAGGCGAACTTGCCGAAGGGGAGGTTGCCGTGGCCCTCCTCATTGGTCACGTTTTCGTGGTTGCCTTTCAAGAGGTGGACGCGGTCGGGCAGGGCGCGCTTCAAGGTGAGGAGCATCTCCACCGTGCCGAGGCTCTCGCGCATCTCCTCATCCATTGCTGCGTGATCGGCATAGCCTCCGGAAAACTCCTCGTAGGCTTGGAGCCACCGGTTCCGGGCGCGCGCCTCGGCGTGGACGTAGTCGCCGACGCACACCAGTTGCGCTTCTCCGCTGTGCAGGAGGGACGAGAGTCGCTCCTGCCGCCCAATGCTGTCGAGGCGCTGGGAGAGGACACGAAGGACGAAGTCCATACGCGCGTGGACGTCCGGCACCACAACGCTTATGCGCCGCGGGTCTAGGTACACGAGCCCGCCTGCGGCCCCGTCCGAAGCCGCGGGGCGATAGTCCGCCGGCTCCGTGCGCAAGAGCTCCTCCGCCTCGGTCAGCAGCTCCAGGTGGGCCTCGGGCTCCGGCGCCGTTGGGCGCCGGTAGATTTCGAGGAGCGTTTCGGCTAGAGCTAACGAGTCGATGCCTTACCCCCGGCTGATGGTCTTGTTGATCTCGACGAACTCGCTGGTGAGGACCTGCGTCGCCTCGGTGAGCTTCTGCTCCTCCTCGGCGGCCTCCATCTCCTCGCGGTTCATCGCGATCTTGTAGACCGGCGAGCTCTTCTTGATGGGTCCGGATTCGAAGGTCACCACCTCGTCAATGGCAATGTCCTCTCCGAGGACCGCCTCGGCGTGGGTGGCCGACTCGGGCACGTCTTGCCGCAAGCCAATGCTGACGTACTCGGCACGCCGGACGCCCTCGACAATCGGACCAACGTTGACAATCGAGCCGGAGTAGGTCAGTACCAGAGCGCCCCGCTCTTCCTGGGCGCCGAGCTCATCGACCTCCTCCATGTTCAGCTCGCTGAGCTTCGCCTCGAATGCCTCCTGTTTGTCCAGCCAGCCTTTGGCCATCTGCTCCACCGATTCTTCGGTGTCGGGCAGGCCCGAGGTCTTGGTGATTTGTCGAATGTGGTCGTGGATCTCTTCGGGAACCTGATCGAGATACTCTCCCATGGGTTTCCTCCCCTGCAGTTTCGGATTCTGCCAAAAGTCTAACCCGCACGGTGCCGAATTCAAGGTCGGTGGCGCGGGTGGATGCTATAGTAGGGCGTGGAGGCACAGCATGACACGTTTTGAGGATCTTCCGCCACGGATTCAAGAGCATCTGAGATCGGTAACCGAGTCTTCCGGTCTTCCGCCCGGAGAAGACTCACTCTCACGCATCACCGCCAATTGGCTCGAGAAGCGCGACCTCTTTCAAGAGCAGACGGCTCTCTTGGACATGCAAGAGATGGATGAGTTCGCCCCTGAGGACGGTCGCGCGCTTCTGGTGCTGACGTACTCCGGTTCCTTGGTCAGCCTCGGGGCCGCGGATGCCGGTGGCGCCGGGAGCACCCCAGCCGGAGCGAAGACCCCGGGGGCTTCGGCCCAAGGTGCCGGACGCCACTTCGAGTACGCCAGCATGCCGCTTCGGGCGGACGTACCGAGTCTCGTCCGCGAAGAGGGCGTGGGCCTTGCCGCCGCGCTCCGCCGCGACGAGCCGGCCGTCTTCTCCGACTCGAGCATTGAGCAGAGCTCACCCGTCCTGCACATGGTCGCCTGCGACCCGGAAGTATCGGTGAGCGACCAGGAGCGCCGCGTCCGGGAGGCGACGATCTTTCTCACGAACGGCTTCGTGAAGCTGAACCGTACCCTCACCGTGGAGGCGGGGGAAATCGAGCACTTCACGACGAAGTCGATGGTGCAGTACGTCGCACACAAGAACGGCATTACCCAGACCCTTGCGCGCCAGGTCGTAGACGACTACCTCATGACGGCCGAGGCGGGTGCGCTCATGGGGGAGCGGGTACCCGTGGGGCGACTCGGGAGGCTCTACGTCGGACTCCGCGGCGCACAGAAGGCCCGCATGGGCCGCAACCCCGCCACCGGTGAGGAGATGGTCATTCCCGCCAAGCCCGAGAGCGGCGTGCCCAAGATGAGCTTCTCCAAGCACTTGAAAGAGCGGGCGGAGGCGGCGGACGTGACTCAGCAGGAGTGAGCCGCGGTTTC
>CAYPTH010000048.1:18382-21023 GCA_964413635.1 uncultured Spirochaetaceae bacterium | reverse complement strand
CCTTCAGGAGTGCGGCGGATGTTCTCCTCGGCATCCCGGTTCAGCGCCGCGGCGCGGACGCGCACGAGAGCGTTGCGAAGGGCAAGCTCCTGCCGATACCACCAGGCCTGCACCTCAGTTTGCGGCTGATAGTCAGGCTCGACCTCGAGCTGCGTATGAATCAGACGCCGGTACTCCCCCTGGCTCATGCGCGCGGCGCAGGCATCGAGAAAGTCGCCCTCAGCGGGGTACTTCTCCGAATCAAAAGAGAGCATGGGGAGTGTCGACACCAAGTAGTAATACTGAGCCACCGAAGTATCCTCGCTTTGAAGGGCGCTATTCTTTCGCTGCGTTGCGAATGATTTCACCGAGCTGCGGATTCAGATACTCGGCCAGGACAGTTGCAATGCCATCGGCTGAAAAATCGTAGTACACCGATCCCTCGCGCTCGGCAACGTGGAAGCCCGCGTCCAGGTCGGCGTGGGGACGGATGGTAACGCCGGAGCGCAGATGCTCTTGCAGCTTCTTCTGGAGCGCCGCTTGCACGGCGTCAAGCTGCTGCTTCGGAAGAAGAACGGTAATATCGTCGCTCCCTTTTGCGCCCCACTGCTCAATCAGCTTGGTAATTGCCTCAGCTACGACGTCTTCAGAGTAGCTGCTGCTCACCTCGCGCTTGATCACCTCGTCGAGAACCGAAATGATCCGCGATTGTAAGCTGAGAAGCAGGTCGCGACCGGATTGGCGAATTGCTTCTTTTCCGTTTTGCTCGAGCCGCGCCGCTTCATTCTGTGCGTCCTGGACTATCTGCTTGGCCCGCTGCTCGGCGTCGCGGACAATGTCCTTTGCGCGCTCCTCGGCCTGGCTCACGATCTCCGAGGATTGTTTCTCCGCGGAGGCAACACCTTCCTGCTTGATGGTATCAATAATTTCTTTTAGTTGAGCATCCATTGCTACGCACCTTGGTAGACGATTCTGATTTTGTCAAATCGCTCGTTTTGTAGCGACTGTCAGAGTGTAGCGAAGCATTTCCTTTAAATCAACCGACTGCCGGCCACTGCGCCCCCACTCCGGCCTCAGGATTTAGGATCCGGTTGACCCCAGACTGAGGTCACCGTGAATCTTGAAGGTATTGCGATCCTTCGAGACGTGGAGCTTGCGGTTCGGAAACTCCTCTTCGAGGTAATCCTCTATCTTGCGCACGGCGTCCCGCTCTATCTGCTCGCGTACATCTGTCGGGATGTGCACAAGCGTCACCATGTCGACATCTACAACGTAGCCTCGGCCGATCTCGGAGCCGTAGCCGGCGGAAAAGGACGCCCCGACGTTGAAGAGGCCATCCTGGGCTTTATTGGAGGTTTCTCCGCGGTGGGGTCGCGAGGGATGCAGCGGGTATTCACCGCCGTAGGTTTTCTCGAGGTAGTCGTCGACCCGGTCGAAGACTCGTTTCAGTTTCTTATCGAATTCATTCGTCCGTGGGTGTGGCATACCGTCAAGATACTGCCCCTTACCAGATGACGGACACGTTCTTCGGCGCGTCTCCGGTAAAGAGCGATGCAAGGGAAAAGCGCGCGTGCGCCGAATCACCACCGTCGCCGATCGTGGCGTTCTCGGCGGACTGAATGGCCCTCGGTGCCCGAAGTTGCAGGGTAACGTAATGCTCCGAAAGATAGCTTTCGGCGAAGGACCGGGTCTCCGGGTCGAGCTCTCCCGCTTCGTCGGGATGAAGGTCGAGGACAAGCCTACGAGTCCCGTTCGCCTCTTTGACCCGGATGCGTTCCTCCCCCGGACTGTAGTAGGCGTTCAAGGCGTCGAGGTTGTCGAAGCGAACGGCGCTTCGCACGACTACCTCGCCCTCACTTCGCTCAATCTGATACCGGTCGAGGCGTACCCCATCTACGCGGGCAACGGCATTCTCGAAATCCTCACGGTGGATGGGGATGGGGACAAAGGAACTCTCCTGATCGAAAACCCCCATCTCGAAGAGCTCACGGCTGAGCCGATACTCGAGCTCGAAGCGCCCGGAACCGTCGTCTTTCATGTCGAGGGTGGCGGTGAGGTCCAGGCAACCGGTGAGCAGTAGTACAACCGCCATGCCGAGAACGCTTAGGCCCGCGCGGCGCGTATTTCCATTGATTCGAATCATGCTTTGTTCCTTCACTCCCTCGTAATCTCGACTACGGTCTTCCCGTACCCGCCCTCTTCGGGGGGGGCGTACTGAAAAGAGTCAACGACCGCCGAGCGCTCGAGATGCTCGCGAATGCCGCGCTGTAAGACCCCTGTCCCCTTGCCGTGGATTATACCGAATCGATAGAGACCGGTCATGAGCGCTGCGTCAATCTGACTGTCCAGGATGTCGATGGCTTCGGCGAGGGTCCGTCCGCGGAGGTCCAGCTCGTGTGTCGCCCGAGGCCCTTCTCCCGCGGACTCGAACTGCACACTTGTCCCGCCACCTCGCTCCGCACTAACGCCTCCACCCCCACGAGAGCCCGGCACCGGCTCCAAGTCGCTTTCCGGGAGGGTCACCTTGATGCTGTCCGTAGCGACGACCCAGTGCTTGTTCTTTGCACGGCGCTGTAACACCCCGCGTTTCCGGTTGGACTTGAGAATGACCTCCATTCCCTCTTCGAAGGACGGCGGCGATTCATGGCGTGCCGGCGTGGAG
>CAYPTH010000048.1:0-18282 GCA_964413635.1 uncultured Spirochaetaceae bacterium | reverse complement strand
GACCTCCATTCCCTCTTCGAAGGACGGCGGCGATTCATGGCGTGCCGGCGTGGAGCTTGCACCGTCCTGCGCGTCGACATCGGCACCGATCTCCCGGATCTCGTCCTGCTCGTCTCGAGCGGCCGTCTCGAGCTCCTCGGCGAACTCCCGCACCTTCTTGGTCTTCTCACGGGTAATCTCACCTTCGCGGAGCTCCCGAACCAGGTTCTCCAATTTGCGTCGCGCCTCACCGGCGAAGCGTTGGAACTCGCCGAGCTCCTGCTCGCGCAGTTTGCGCTCTTTCTCCGTGAGATCCTCGGACCGGCGAGACAGCTCCCGTTCCTCTGTTTCCAGCCGGCGCCGGCGTCGCTGCACCTCCTCCGCCTCGCGGTAGAGTCGGTGCTCTTCCTCTCCGAGCCGTTGGATGATCTGGGCGGCGTCGCCCCGGCCCTCTTCCGCGTACTCGCCGGCCCGCGCAACGACCTGTTTCGGCAGACCGTTGCGCTCCGCGATAGTGATTCCGTGACTCGAACCGGGTATACCGATGAGAAGCTTGTACGTCGGCGACAAGGTTTCTACATCGAACTCAACAGAGGCGTTCCGCACATTCTCGTGGGTGTAGCCGTAACTCTTGAGTGCACCGTGATGGGTTGTGACCACCGAGTAGCAGCCGCGATTGCGCAACTCGTCCAGAATAGACATGGCCAACGAGGCACCTTCGGCAGGGTCGGTCCCCGCGCCGAGCTCGTCTAGGAGGACCAGGCTCGCGTCGCTCGCGTCGGAGAGGATCTCGGCGATCTGGCGCATGTGACCGGAGAATGTCGAAAGCGACTGCTCGAGGGATTGCTCGTCGCCAATATCGGCAAAGACCTTGTCGAAGACGGGGAGAGCCGCGCCGGGAAGCGCGGGGACTTGCAGACCAAACTGGTGCATGAGCGCAGCCAGACCGACGGTCTTGAGTGCCACCGTCTTCCCACCCGTGTTCGGGCCGGTAACAATGAGATGGCGCGTGTCATTTTCCAGCACCACATCAATCGGCACGACACCGGCACCGATGAGCGGGTGACGAACTTGGGTCAGCCGAATCGTGCCCACGGAGAGCTCCGGTCGAACACCGTCCGTCGTTTGGCTGTAGCGCGCCCGCGCGTATACACCGTCGAGATCCGCGACGATCTCGTCCGCCCGGGCCAGGGCGAGCCGGTACTTCCGCGCCTCGGCGCTCAAACCTTTGAGAATGCGGAAGACCTCCTGCCGGTAGCGGTCCTGAGCGCCCCGGAGGTCGTTGTTCGCCTGGACCAATACCGTCGGCTCAATGAAGACGGTCTGACCCGTCTGAGAGTGCTCGTGGACGACGCCGTCGACCCGGCTCTGGTACCGCGACTTGAGCGGCAGCACGATCCGGCCCTCTCGCACCACCGGGTGGTCTACGTTCCAGTAGTCCTGGGCTCGTTCCTTCATGAAATCAGCCGCGACACGCTCAACCTTGCCTTGCGCCGCCCGAATGGCGCTACCGAGGCGTTTTAGCTCGGGAATGTGGCGCTCGAGGAGCTCACCTCGTATATCGATGTAGCGACGGACCTGCTTGTGAAAGGGCGCAAGATCGGGCAAGGCCTCCACCTGCTCCCGGAGGCGCCCCTCGCTGAGGCGTTTGTCCAAAAAGCGATGAAGCCGCCCCACCGCCCGGGCGAAGGTGGCAAGCTCATGAAGCTCGCCGGTCTCGAGAACCGCGCCTTCCTTCTCGACGCGGTAGAGAAGATCGTCCACCGACGGAAAGGCGACCTCACCGGGGAGATCCTCCTCCTGGAGCGCCTCCCGGTACTGTGCAACATCTCGCTGGAGTTGCTCCACGACCTCGGGAGAAGCCGAAGGCTCGGATGAAGCGAGACGCTCTTGCGCCGTCTCGCTCCGGCACCAGGTGAGGACGCGCTCCCGGAGCCGAGGGAATTCGAGGCGATCCAATGCGTGTGCGTTCATCAATTCCACACCGTCACGGCGCGAGCTCTCCGGCGTACCGTAAGCCGGCCGAGTCCGCCATGGAAGCGTACCGGGCCGGCGCACGGATGCTGCTCGTCACGAATAGGGCATCGTCGGGATAGGTGTCATCGCCTTCTTCCACGCCGTTGAGGACCCGGACGAGCTGACGCGTCACACCGTCTACGGAGTCTACCACCTGTATGTCCGGCCCGACCAGAGACTCGATCTCACCGCGGAGGTGAATGAAGTGCGTGCAACCGAGGACAATGCGGTCGACATTCGCCGCCAAGAATCTCTTCACCGCGGAGAGGAGGGCCTCGTGTCGCTCCTCCTGCGGTGCATCCGGCAGCCGGTGCTCCACGAAGTCAACCAAATCGGGCGCTGGATGCACCACTACCTCCGCGTCGGCCGCGAAGCGTTGAATCAGTGCGCGCAAGTATTCACCTTGCGCAGTCCGCGGAGTAGCGAGAACGCCGATCCGGCCGGAAGCGGATGTCTCCGCCGCAGGCTTCACCGCCGGGACAACGCCCACAATGGGAATATCAAAGCGTCTCCGTAGATCCTCGAGGGCCACGACCGAAGCCGTATTGCACGCCACGACCACCGCGCCGACTGGAGTTACTGCAAGAAGTCGTTCGACCGCCTCCGACGCCGCCTTGCGAATCACGTCCGCACTCTTTTCACCGTAGGGGAAGTACTTGGTATCGGCGAGGTAGACAAAACGGCGGGATGGGAGAAGCCTGCGCGCGGCAAGCAAGTAGGGAATGCCTCCGATTCCCGAGTCGAGAAATGCAACCGGCACGGCCATCCCCGGCTATCCGTCACCGAATAGATTCAAGAAATCGTTACGAGCCTTAGAGCTCTTCTTCTCTCCGGCGTTTCCCTTGTACGCGGAGTCGCCCTTCGGGAGCATGAAGTAGTCGCAGAAGTTCGCCCGATCCTTCTCCTTCACACGTTCCGGGATGTCTTCATGACACTCCCAGTGAGCGGAGGGATCGTAGAACTTGCAGTTCAAACATACTCGGAGATCGCGTCCGCAGGATTCGCAGACCGAATGGCGCGAAACGGCGCGAGGCTCGTCAATTGGCGCTCCACAAGCGTGGCATACCGGCATATGGGCATCTTACCTGTGAAGCCTCTACGCCTCAAGCTCGCGCCCCCTTCGGCGCCTCTCCCCTTGCGACTGGGACATGCCCACGTTACGCTACCCTATGTTTCCCGCATCGCTGTGCAGCCACACTGGATGCCGGCAAGGTGCCGTCACCGGCGCCGACACCTGCTTCAGTCATATCGTTGATCAACGGCAGTATCTCGAGTCCTTCCGTGAGCGCATTTCATCTCAAGAGCTTGTCTATAACCTCTACGCGCCGGGCATTCCCATCAAGAGGCTGAATTTCCGCGGCAAGATCTTTGTGGCCTGCAACTTCGAAGGCGCCACCTTGGAATCCTGCCTGCTCAAGGATGCCGCCTTCGAGCTCTGCCGGCTCGGAAAGGCGCGCCTACAGAACGTACACCTTCACGAAGTCCAACTGAGAAGCTGCATCTTCGCGAACGCCACGATCCGAGGCAGCATCTTTCACTACTGTGATGTCCTGCAAAGCAACTTTAACGGCTGCAGTATTTCCGACACGACGTTTCAGCACAGCGACCTTCTCCACTCCCGCTTTGTCGAGGCTTCCCTGTCGACCGTGACCTTCCGTGATTGCAACTTAAAGGAGGTCGTCTTCTATGAGAGCGACCGCCACGACGTGCAGTTTATGGGCTCGAACCATGAAGAGGCTCGCTTCCTGAAGGAGATGCGTGTTCCGTGATCTTGCTGACACACTACATGCTGTCCGGATTCACGAACGGGTACATTGCCGCAAAGAAATCGGGGGGCGCCGCATGCCTCGTGAATCCCGGTTCCTTCGACGTAACCTTGCTCGATACCTTGGAGGCGCATCGGCTCTACCCACGCTACGTGCTGATCACCACCGCGGAGCCCCAGCACACCGGCGGGCTCGAGACACTTCAGCGGGTGTATGACACGGTGGTGTTCGCAGCTGCACCCGTTTCTCAGGCACGCAGGGTGGAGCGCGTGTCGGACGGCCAGATCTTGCATCTCGAAGGGATGGAGATCGCCGTAATTGGCCTTCCAACTCACCGAGTGGACGCGGTCGCGTTCTCCTGGCAGCGAGTGCTCTTTTCCGGCAACGTTCTCCAGGCGGGGACGATCATGATGGGTGACGACAGCTACGCAACAATTGACGTGAGAACAATGGTCCGCGAGCGCCTGCTGAGTCTTCCCGGAGATACGCTTATTCTCCCAAGCATTGGTCCTCCCACCTCCGTTGACACCGAACGGCGAACGAACATAGACGTCGCAGATCCGCATCACGCCGATGGGTTTTGAGAGATACTGCACAGCACCCGGCGGAAATCCTCGGGAAGGGGGGCGCGAAGGGTAATTGGCTCCGCCGAATCGGGCGGCCGAATCCGCAGGCGATACGCGTGCAGCATGAGCCGGGCATCCGGGTAGAGATGGTCGCGGCGGGCGTAGATTGGGTCGCCGAGGATGGGTGCGTTCAGGTAACGCATGTGGACGCGCAGCTGGTGGGTTCGCCCGGTTCGGGGAGACAGCGCAACGAAGGCGTAGCGACCCCACCGCCGGAGAGCTCGATAGCTGGTGAACGAGCCCTTGCCGGCCGCTTCGCCCTCGTCCCGCAAGGTGAATCGTTTCCGATTGCGCGGATCGCGAACGATGGAGCCCTGCACCTCACCGCGATTTGCCGGCAGCCGGCCATGAAGCACCGCGAAGTAGAGTTTGTCGGTTGTCCGTTCGCGGAATTGCCGCGACAGCACCTCGTGCGCATCAGCATCCTTGGCTACGATTATGACGCCGGACGTGTCCTTGTCGAGACGATGCACAATTCCCGGGCGGACACCCTCGCCGGGAAATCGCGCCTCCAACTGATCTACGTGATGGAGAACGCCCTGAACCAGGGTGTGGGTCGGGTGCCCGTTCCCGGGGTGCACCACGAGACCCGCCGGTTTGTGTACCGCGATCATGCGCTCGTCCTCGTAGAGAATGTCCAAGTGCAAGTCTTCCGGTTCGAGGGAGATCGGCTCCGGCGCAGGAAGGCGGACCGTAATGAGGTCACCGAGCGAGATGGGCTTCGACAACTTCACGGTCTTCCCGTTGATCTGGATCTCCGCCTCGCGCGCCTTGAGCTGACTTCGCGTAGCGAGGCCGAGCTCATCCGCCACGTAGCGGTCGACCCGCATACCCGCACAGGCGTCGTCTTCCACCCTGTGTTCCCTATATTGCACTCGCTTAGTCCCGTTCTCCGTCGTCATTGGCAAGTCCGAGAATGAGATCGAGAAGCGCAACGGCACCGGATATGCTGATCGAAATCGTGAGAACGCGACGTCGCTCCTCCTGGCCGAGATCCTGAGCACCGGCGGCACCAAAGAAGACCGGTACGTTCTCCCCGGTGACGCTCCCCGCTTCAATGCTCGCTTGAACGAAGCGGTAGAGTGAGTAGCCCAGGTTGGTGAACAGGAGTGCCGCTGGAAAGGAGCCGATTGTGATGACCTCGAAGCGTCGCAGCGTCACGAGCCACTCTGGAAACTCCTCCTCACTATATGGAATGGGCTCCTGCTCACCCGGCGATGCCTCAGCGCGATTGGTACTCTGCGCGAAAACCGGGGGAACCATGAGCGGCGCACAGAGGATGAGGAGGAGTATGGCTAGCAGTCTATGAAACTGCATAGCTGCGCGCTCCGAATAGGGCCGTACCGATCCGAAGGATTGTACTCCCCTCTTCGACGGCGATCCGGTAGTCATTGGTCATTCCCATTGACAGCTCCTCGAGGGGACACTCGGGAAAGCGTTCGCGGGCACGATCGCGAAGGGAGCGGAGCGTGCGGAAACTGTGGCGAATCGCTGCTTCCTCATTGGTAAAGGGAGCCAAGGTCATGAGTCCCGAGATTCGGAGCTCTCCGAGCTCGAGAAGTTCCTCGATGAGCCCGAGGAGCTCGTCCTCACCCCGGACGCCCTCCTTAGACTGCTCACCTGAGGTGTTCACCTCAATAAGGATCGGCATGCGCGTTTCCGCCTTTTCGCACGCCTTGGCCAGAGCCGCGCCGGTTCGCTCTGCGTCAATCGAATGGACCGCGGAAAAGAGACCCGGAACGTCCCGTGCCTTGTTGCGCTGGAGATGGCCGATAAGGTGAAGCTCCGCTTCGGGGAAGTCGGCGTATTTGGCACCGGCCTCCTGAACGCGGTTTTCTCCGAAGAGGGTGACGCCGGCGGAGAGGCATTCGGCGACCGCGTCGGCCGGATGGTTCTTGGTCACGGCCATGATTCGTACGTCTCCGGGCTTGCGCCCCACCTTTTCGGCGCTTTCTCGCACCTCTTCGGTGATACGCGCGAAGGCCGCTGCAACAGTGCTTTCCATGTCCCGGGCATTGTAACAGAGCGGCAGGACAGGCGACAGTCCGTGCTTCCCAAGAACTCACTTCGTGTTGACGTTCACCCGGTCCGGAAGTAACCTTAGCATGCGTTTAGTACTTCCCGAATCGAAGAGGCATCCCTTCATGAGTGAACAACTCTGGTCCGAGCGACAGAAATCTACGTGGCGAACCAAGGTGGGCTTGGCCGAAATGCTCAAGGGCGGCGTCATCATGGACGTCACCGACGTGGAGCAAGCAAAGATCGCCGCGGAAGCGGGCGCGCAGGCCGTCATGGCCCTCGAACGCGTTCCCGCCGATATCCGTGCCATGGGCGGTGTTGCACGTATGTCGGACCCCAAGATGATACAGGAGATCGAGGCCGCGGTTTCGATCCCCGTAATGGCCAAGTGCCGGATCGGCCACTTCGTCGAGGCGCAGATCCTCGAAGCACTGGGCGTGGACTTCATCGACGAAAGCGAGGTGCTCACCCCCGCGGACGAACGCTTCCACGTAGACAAGCAGCAATTCCGCGTGCCCTTTGTGTGCGGCTGCCGAGACCTCGGCGAGGCGCTGCGTCGTATTGGTGAAGGGGCGGCCATGATCCGTACCAAGGGTGAGGCGGGTACCGGCGACATTGTCGAAGCGGTCCGCCACTTGCGAACGGTTACCGACGGCATTCGGAGGCTCCAGTCGCTGCCGAAAGAGGAGCTCATGACCGAGGCCAAGGAGCTTGGCGCTCCCTACGACCTGGTTGCGGAGGTCGCCGCCACGGGAAGGCTTCCCGTACCCAACTTCTCCGCAGGTGGGGTTGCAACGCCCGCCGACGCCGCGCTCATGGTACAGCTTGGAGCGGAGGCGGTCTTTGTCGGCTCGGGGATCTTCAAGTCGAAGGATCCAGCCCGCCGGGCGCGAGCGGTCGTGGACGCGGTGGCCAACTACAACGAGCCGGCGAAGTTGGCGGAGATTTCGGCGGGTCTCGGTGAGGCCATGTCGGGAACCAACGTCGGGACCATGCAAGAGGGTGAGCGACTGGCCGTCCGCGGCTGGTAGCGTTCAAACAGCGGAAGCGGCGCGAGTTTCCAACCGTCGCCGCCGCTGCCCACACTGCACGCTTAGAAAATGCAAATCGGCGTCCTCGCCCTGCAGGGAGACTTTTCGCTTCACCTATCACTTCTCGCCTCCATGAAGGAATCCGCGGTTCCCGTCAAGGAACCGGGACACGTGGAAGGGCTCGACGGTCTCATTATTCCGGGAGGAGAGAGTACGACCATCGGTATGCTCATGGAGCGATTCGGGCTCCTCGAAGCCGTGAAGAGGCGCAGCCAAGCCGGCATGGGCGTATTCGGGACCTGCGCCGGTGCCATCCTCTTAGCGCAGGAAATCGAGGGCAGTGAGCAGGCGCGCCTCGGCCTCATGCCGATGACGGTGCAGCGCAATGCCTACGGACGGCAGATCGAAAGCTTCGAGATATCCGTAACAGGAGTCGCGGAGCGGATTCAGGCACCACAACACACCCTCCAAGGCGTCTTCATTCGCGCGCCGATTATCCATCAGATTGGGGATGGCGTGGAGGCCCTCGCGTACTACGACGGCGACCCCGTCGTGGTCCAATACGGCCGACATCTGGCCGCTACGTTTCATCCAGAGCTTGCCCGCGAACCCGCCCTGCACCGCTACTTCCTGAGCAACCTTCGTGCGGCTATCGACGCCGGGCCAAGTTGAACTCTACGACCTTGCTGAGAAAGTCCGCTATCGACGGTCGGACCGAGGCATGCACATGTCGGTCGGCCAGCTCATCGGCGATCTCCCGTGCCCTCGCGGCGTGGCGCTCCACAAGCTCGGAAATCCGGTCGCGTACACCCAAGTCGGCGAAGGCCGACCGCAGCTCTTCTATCGCGGCACGACTCAGATTCGAGGCGCCGAAGTAGGCCGAGAGTCGTTCGCGATCCGCCGGAACAATGGAATCCGCCGAGGCGAGGGCTTCGAGGAAGTAGCGCCGGTGGAGCGTCTTCTTGTTTGAGGCGATATCGGAGCCAACCGGTTTGCCGGTTGACTCGGTCTCACCGAAGATACCGATGTCATCGTCTATTACTTGGAAGATAATCCCGACCTCTTCGCCGAAACGCATGACCGCCTCCACCGCCTCGGGAGAAGCGCCGGCGAACACGGCTCCGAGGGCGAGTGGCAGCGAGAAGGTGTAGCGGCCGGTCTTGTAGCGGTACAGGTCGTATACCTCCTCCTCGGAAGCCGCATGAGAGAGATAGCCGAAGTAGAGGTCGTTCATCTGCGCAACACCCACAAAGGCGATTTCACGAGCTACAAGCTGATTGATCCGACGGTACACGGGTCCATCAATCGCCAGCCCTGCCAGAAGGCGCTGCGCCAAGAGGAGCGTCACGTCGCCTGCGCAGATGCCCATGGAGCGGCCAAAGGGGACTCCCTCCGATACGGCCCATCCCGCGGCTCCGTCACGGTACTGGGCGTGCACGCTCGGCGCACCACGACGAGTGTCGTCGCCATCCATAATATCGTCGTGAATCAGCAGGAAAGATTGGACCAGCTCCATTGCACAGGCGGCGTCCACCACGTCCTTCGAATCATTTCCTCCGAATGCGCGGTTGCCGGTAATGACCAAGGAGCCTCGAATCAGCTTTCCTCGGACACTGTACTCGGCGACGCGGCCACACACGTCGTCCCCCCAACTGTTAATACCGTTGAGCTCCTGTCCGTAGCTACGCAGATGCTCCCGAAGCTGCGGTGCAATGAGGGCACCCGCACTTTTGAGCTGATCCGTCAATGCCTCAGCCATGCGTGGTCACCCCCGCTTCCGGCCGAACGGTGTTCTTCATGACCTCGAGAAGGATCCGTGATCGCGAGGGCTTCACCTTTCGCTGATATACGACGAAGGGATCGGCCGCAATAACCCGTCCCGTCCAGTTGTACATCTCGGAGGCGGTCTTGATCGGGATGAGGTAGCGTTTGGGAATGTACTGGAATCCCGCTTCCGCTTCTTGCTGCCACGTGTCGTAGCGACGGATTTGATCGCGGATAAAGGTCCGGAACTCCTCCGGACGATTGCCTGCACTCTCCGGCGAGAAATCCGAGAGCTCGGTCTCGTGCAGGGGCAGATAGGTCCTTCCCAGATTCCGATCCTCGTCTACGTCGCGGATGAAGTTGATGTACTGCATGGCCCGACCGAGCATCATTGCCGCGCGGTCGGCCTCCGAAGGCAATCCGAGAATTCGAGCCATGAACAGACCAATAACCTCGGCCGATCCGTAGATGTAGTGGAGGGTTTCATCAATGGTCCCATAGCTCTGCTTCGTTACGTCCATCTCCATGGACTCGAGAAATGCGTCCGCCCAGGCATCTTCAAAGCCGCGACGTCGAGCGAGATCAATGAACGCATCAACGACCGGATCCTCAACGTGCGCTCCTCCCCGGGCGCGCCGGTAGCGCTCGACGAACCCAGCGAAGCCGTCGACATCTTGCGGCACGGAATCCACAAAGTCATCTGCCGTACGAACGAAGCCGTAGAGCACAAAGACGTCGTTCCGAACCTCCGGCGGAAAGAACAGACTGGAATTGAAGTAGGTCTTACTCCCGTTTTTGAAGATCTCTCGATGTAGCGGCGAAGTCTTTGACATGAAGGGCGGCCTCTGACTTGGCGTTGTGTCGATCAACGGTGAGATACCCTAAACCGCCGGGGCGCTCTCGGGCAATTCTAACCGTTGTTCGGTAGAATAATACGCAAGATACAAAACTTCGACAAAAAGAGAAGCAGAAAATGCAATCGCAGCCGTTATTACTCCGGCAAAGGCGAACACAGCGGCGCCGCCAAACATCAACGCCACAAGTGCCACGACATGAATGGAGACACCCTTTGTTATTCGGGTTGTCCGCTTCTGCTGCACCAATACACCACGAAAGAACGCCGTGAAGGCGCCCATGCTTGGGAAGACCGCAATGATGAGTAGGGGTATCGGAACCATTGTCACGAGCCCTGGGGTTAGCCCCGCAACGTGTCGGAACCAGAGGTCGCGCAGTGGCGAGAGCGCGAGGGCATAGTATAGAGCGGCGAGGAGCAAGGCGAGGCGTCGCGTGAAGATTCGCAACTGTCGGAGATCTTCACGACTCCGGAGGAGCGCTATGATCGCCTCCTGCAAGGCGAGCGCCAAAGAGTGAAAGAGAAAGTTGAACGCGTTCAAGACCGGCCAGATTGCCAGCGACTCCATTGCGGCCGGAGCTCGAGCAATTCCAACGGTCAGGATGGGACGCGAGGCAAGTGCCATTACGGAAGTAGCCGCTAAGGGGACGTAGAACCGGAGAAAATCCGCGTATCCCATGAGCTCGCGCCCCGACTCTTCAGGGAGAAAATCTCGCACCACCGGGCGCGCATACAGAAAAGAGGCGACTGCTCCACTGACCACGCCGAGGATGATCGCCACCGCAGCGACAGTGGCACCCTGGGCCAGATCGAAGGCGTAGCCGAGGGCCAGGCCAAGGGCGGTTGCCACCAAGCGGATGATCATGGTAATGGGCACAACCTTCGCCCGGCCGTGTCGGATGAGCACGCCCTGCCAGAGACGCCGATACCCCACGGCGGCCGCCCACGGAACCATGAACACGAACGCCTCCCAGCTCGGTCCGATCAATTCCTCGGGCACTCCTGCAACGCGCCTCATGAGAAAATCGTAAACCGGTGGAAGCGCCAAGAAGAGATGGATGGCCGAGAGGCCAACCGCCAAGACGTGCATGAGTCGCATCAACTGCCGGTAATGCCGCTTGTCGTAGGTCAGGGCCGTACCCGCGGAGAGCATCTGGATGATTGGACTTTCTACCACCAGGGCAAGTGCGAAGGTGACGCCGAAGGCGGCGAGTTGAATGGTGGCGTCCGACATCCGGGCGATGACCGCGTTCAACGCCGGCTGCTCGATTGCCATCATGATCCACATGGCGGCAAGGGGGAGATAGGTGAGGAGAATCCTATGCTGTGATACTCCGGATGGGAGCTCGTTCGTTGCCATGCTTGAGAACGGCAGCGTAGCATACCCACCCAAAGGGGGAAAGACTTCCGCCTCACGAGATTGGGCGCAAGATTGCATGGATCTGAGGCACAGGTCGAGATCAACGGTAAATTTACCCGACATAAAAGCGTGTTTTGAGACTAAATCCGCGCACCGAGCCGATTTTCTGGATTTTGAACGTACAGATTCTCTAACCATCAGCATTTAGACCCAAATTTGCACGACTTTTTCGTACAGAGCCCTTGACCGAAACGGTAACCATCCGTAATATTCGCGAATACTTTGCTTGCATCCTCATGCACCCCAAGGAGGTCACCATGAGCACGACAAAACGAACCGGCGCACAGGCAATCGTCGACGTAGTAGAGCAGGAAGGCGTGGATTACATATTCGGTCTTCCCGGCGGAGCGGCAATTCCCATCTTCGACGCGCTTGTAGATAGCTCGGTGAAGTTCATCTTGACGCGCCACGAACAGGGCGCGGCCCATATGGCGGACGGATTCGCCCGAGCCTCAGGCAAACCCGGTGTCGTGCTCGTCACCTCCGGACCCGGCGCCACGAATACCATCACCGGGATCCTCACCGCTCACATGGACTCGGTGCCCATGGTCATTATCACCGGGCAGCAGACTACCAACAACTTGGGGCTCGACGCTTTTCAGGAAGCCGATGTCTCCGGCATCTCGTTTCCGGTTGTGAAGCATTCCTACCTGGTGAAGGACGCGACTGAGATTCCCCGTGTAATGAGAGAAGCATTCTACGTGGCCAACTCCGGTCGACCCGGCCCGGTTCTCGTGGACGTGCCGAAAGATGTGTCGAGCGCACTTATCGAGCCCGATTACACCGAAGATTTCCACCTTCCCGGCTACCACGTGGCTAATGAGCCCGACATGCGAGATGTCGAGGAAGCGGCGACGCTGCTGAAGCTTGCACGCCGGCCTGTGATTCTCGCCGGCCACGGGGCCGTCATCTCCGGAGCCGAGCGGCCATTGCAGCATCTCGCCGAGAAGCTTCAAATTCCGGTCACGAATACGCTCCTTGGGAAAGGGGCCTTTCCGGAGACCCATCCCTTGGGCCTCGGTATGCTCGGCATGCACGGAACGGCCTACGCCAACCTGGCAATCAAGGACGCCGACCTCATTATGTCCATCGGCTCGCGGTGGGACGATCGGATTGTCGGCAAACCTGATAGCTTTGCCCTCGGGGCCAAGAAGATTCACGTCGACATTGATCCCGCTGAGTTTGGCAAGATCCTCGCCATGGACGTACGCATCCAGGGTGATGCCAAGCGCGTCTGTGAGGCGCTGGTCACCGTTGCCGAGCGTGGGGACACCTCGGACTGGTTGCGCCGGATCGACAAGTGGAAGAAGCAATACCCCCTTCGATTCAAGAAGAGCGGCAAGCTTCGGGCGGAGCACGCTATTGACGAGATCTACAAGCAGACCGGTGGAACGGCCTACGTGACCACCGACGTCGGTCAGCATCAGATGTGGGCGGCACAGTACTACCGTACCGACAGCCGGTTCCATTGGATCACCTCCGGCGGAGCGGGAACCATGGGCTTTGGGTTTCCCGCAGCCATCGGAGCGCAGTTCGCCCACCCCGAGGCGACAGTGATTGCCGTAGTTGGAGACGGGGGGTTCCAGATGACCCTGTCGGAGCTCGCCACCGCGGTCGTGCACAAATTGCCGATCAAGATTCTTCTCATCAACAATCGCTACCTCGGCATGGTTCGACAGTGGCAGAATCTCTTCTACGACAATCGTCTCTCCGGTGTGGATATGGAGGGAAACCCGAACTTTGTGAAGCTGGCTGAAGCCTACGGGGCCAAGGGCTTTCGCGTCCGCCGTAGCGGTGACGTGCGACGCATTATGCAGAATGCCCTCGACTACAACGACGGCCCCTGCATCATAGACGTAGAAGTTGAAAAGGAAGACAACGTCTATCCGATGATCCCCTCGGGCAAGAGCTACGAGGAGATGATAATCGAGGCCCCCAAGAAGAAGAGTGCCCCACTTGCACCCGCCGGCCCCGCAATGGTCGGCCAGGAGGAGTAACATGGGAAAACCACAGTACGAAACGCCAACCTACAAGAAACACACATTGAGCGTCTTCGTTGCCAACAAGCCGGGGGTACTGATCCGGGTAGCCCTGCTGTTTGCACGCCGGGGCTACAACATTGACAGTCTTGTTGTCTCGGAGTCCAGCGACCCACGCTACTCAACCATGAACTTGGTCGCTTCCGGTGATGAGAAAGTTCTCGATCAAATCTTGAAGCAGCTCAACAAGCTGGTCGACGTGATTCACGCCTCCGACCGGACCGGCGAGGACATTATCAGTCGTGAGCTCGCACTCCTCAAGATCAAATGTGAACCCGATGGGCGCAGCGCCGTACTACAACTCGCCCACGCCATGAATGCAGAGATCGTCGAAGTGAGCGAGCATGCAACCATCCTGCAGCTCACTGGAGATTCCGGCGAGCTCGACAGCGCATACCGCGTATTCGAGCGCTACGGTGTACAAGAGATGATCCGGACAGGTAAAGTGCTCATGGCCCGGGGTGAACAGATCACTCCGTGACTGACGGTAAGGAGGACGGCATGGGCGAGAATCTCTTCAACAAAGTTTGGGACAAACACAAGGTGACGACGCTGGAATCCGGACAGGATCAGCTCTTCATCGGCCTGCACATGATCCATGAGGTGACCTCGCCTCAGGCATTTCAGATGCTCGAGGAGCGCAACCTGCCGGTCCTGCATCCGGAGCGCACCTTTGCCACGGTGGATCACATTGTGCCCACGGCGAGTCAAGAACGCCCCTTCGAGGATCCCCTGGCCGAGGAAATGATGCGCGCCCTCGAGAAGAACACCGAGAAGCACGGCATCGAGTTTTTCGGCCTTCGCACGGACCATCAAGGAATTGTCCACGTGGTAGGACCCGAGCTTGGCTTGACCCAGCCCGGCATGACCATTGCGTGCGGCGATTCCCATACCTCGACGCACGGGGCCTTCGGTGCCATCGCCTTCGGCATTGGCACGTCCCAAATTCGCGACGTTCTGGCAACGCAGTGCCTCGCCCTTTCGCGGCCCAAGGTGCGCCGTATCGAGGTGAACGGCCGGCTCCGCCCCGGGGTGTACGCAAAAGACATCATCCTAAAGATCATTGCCCACCTCGGGGTTCACGGCGGCATTGGCTACGCCTACGAGTACGGGGGCGAGACCATCCACAACTTGTCGATGGAAGGCCGCATGACCATGTGCAACATGAGCATTGAAGGTGGCGCCCGCGTCGGCTATGTAAATCCCGACGAAACAACCGTCGAGTACGTCCGGGGTCGCCGGTACGCACCGAAGGGCGAGGCCTTCGAGCGCGCCGTTGCATACTGGAGCTCGATAGCCTCCGATCCCGACGCCACCTACGACGACGTTGTCTCATTGAAGGCGGAAGACCTCGAGCCCATGGTGACGTGGGGAATTAACCCGGGCCAGGCAATCGGCATCACCGACACGACACCCCGTTTGTCGGAGCTGGAAGAGGGTGTCCGTGAGGTTGCCGAAAAGGCATACACCCACATGAGCTTTGGTGAAGGGGAGCAGATTCAAGGCAAGAAGATCGATGTCGCCTTCCTCGGCTCCTGTACGAACAGCCGCATCAGCGACCTCCGCGAGGCAGCCCGCTTCGTACGCGGCAAACACGTTCACCCGGATGTCGACGCCTTCGTCGTGCCAGGCTCCAAGAGCGTGGCGCGACAGGCTGAACAGGAGGGCCTCCCTGCGATCTTTGAAGAGGCCGGCTTTCAGTGGCGCGGTGCCGGATGCTCCATGTGTCTGGCCATGAATCCTGACAAGCTCGAGGGCGACCAGCTCTGTGCGAGCTCCTCCAACCGTAACTTCATTGGCCGGCAGGGCTCGCCGACAGGGCGTACTCTGCTCATGAGTCCGGCCATGGTCGCCGCCGCAGCGGTAAGCGGAGAGGTCGTCGACGTTCGTGAGTTCAGCTTCGACACCGAGCCACAGCCCGTTGGATAGAAAGGAACAGACTATGAGTGGAACTGGAAAAGCGGAATCTCGAAACCCCGTCGTTACCGTGGAGGGCCGCGGTATTCCCATTCGCGGGAATGAGATCGATACCGACCGGATTATCCCGGCGCGCTTCATGAAGGTCGTGACCTTCGACGGCCTCGGCCAGTACGCCTTCTACGATCAGCGCTATGACGGAGACGGCAACCCCACCGACCACCCCTTCAACGACGAGCAATTCCAAGGGGCCAAGGTCCTCCTGGTCAACTCCAACTTCGGGTGTGGATCATCCCGGGAGCATGCGCCGCAGGCGCTGGCGCGTTGGGGCATTGAGGCGGTAATCGGCGAGTCCTTTGCGGAAATCTTTGCCGGAAACTGCACTGCCATGGGCATCCCCGCCGTTGCTATTCCCCACGAAGACGTCGTCTCTCTCATGGATCGGGTGGAAGCGTACCCGGACACGACTATCAGAATTGACGTTCGCGAGGGTACCATTGTCGCGGATGACCTGACCTTCGACTTTGAGCTGCCTCCCGCATCGCGAAGCGCACTTATTGCGGGAACCTGGGACTCAACCTCGACACTGCTCTCGAATCTCGAAGAGATTACGGACACCGTGTCCGAGTTGCCCTACATGAACGCCTTCTCGCGCTAACGGCCCCCGCTCTGAAAGGATGAATGAATGGAAAAGCACAGCCTGAACACGCGCAGCTCAAAGATGACCGGCGGCGTTGCGCGCACGGCGAATCGCGCCATGCTGCGTGCCGTCGGCTTTACAGACGAAGACTTTGACAAGCCGATTGTCGGGATTGCCACGGCCGACAGCGACGTGAGCCCTTGTAACGTCCACCTGGCCGACATTGCCGAGATCTCGAAGACGCGACTAAAGGATCTCGGCACCATGCCGGTCAGCTTCCACACCTTCGTGATTACCGACGGCGAGGCCATGGGCCACGAAGGGATGAAGGCCTCCCTCATTAGCCGCGACACCATTGCGGACATCATTGAGCTCGACGCCCTGGGACACCAGATGGACGCCCTCCTCGGTGTCGGCGGCTGCGATAAGACCATCCCGGGCACCGTCATGGGCTTGGCGAGAGCCGACGTGCCCGGCGTGTTCATCTACGGCGGCTCCATTCGACCGGGTCATTACAAGGGGAAAGCCGTCGACATCGTTTCCGCATTCGAGGCCGTGGGCGCCTACAGCAAGGGAAAAATCACCGAAGAGGAGCGCCACGCAATTGAGTGCGCCGCCTGCCCCGGCCCCGGTGCCTGCGGCGGCATGTACACCGCAAACACCATGGCGGCGGCCATGGAGGCCCTTGGCATGAGCGTCCCGGGCAACGCCTCGGTACCGGCGGTCTTCGACGAGCGGGACAACGTCATGCTGGACTCGGCGGAGGCCCTGCATCGCCTCATTCAAGACGATGTGAGACCGCGCCACATCATGACGCGCAAGGCCTTCGAAAACGCAATGACCGTCGTCATGGCGCTCGGCGGCTCCACGAACGCAGTGCTTCATCTCCTCGCTCTTGCCCACGAGGTTGATGTCGATCTCTCGATCGACGACTTCAATGAGTTCAGTGCCAAAACCCCCACCCTCACCGACATGAAACCCGCGGGGAAATACGTCATGGAGGATCTCTACAAGGTCGGGGGCGTGCAGGCAGTCATGAAACACCTGCTGAACAAGGACTTCCTCCACGGAGAGTGCCTGACCGTCACCGGCAAGAGCGTTGCCGAAAATCTCAGCGAGGTCGACGAGCCCGACTTCTCGGCGGAAGTTGTATTTCCGGTATCCGCCCCGGCCAAGAAGCAGGGCCCCTTCGTGATCCTGCGTGGGAACCTCGCCGAGGATGGGGCGGTCCTCAAGACCACCGGCCTCGGTGAGGTGGTTCACACCGGCCCCGCCCGGGTCTACGACAATGAGGAAGAGGCGCTGGATGCCATCCTGAACGGCGGCGTGGGCAAGGGAGACGTCGTCGTGATCCGCTATGAGGGACCGAAGGGTGGTCCGGGGATGCGGGAAATGCTCGCCCCCACCTCGGCGATAGCCGGGGCCGGACTGCTTCGAGATGTCGCACTCATCACCGATGGGCGCTTCTCCGGCGGGAGCCACGGCATGGTTGTGGGGCACGTGGCCCCGGAAGCGCAGGTTGGCGGCGGAATTGCCTTGGTCCAAGACGGCGACATTATCACCATTGACAGCAACAAGGCGGAGCTCTCCATGGACCTAAGTGACAAAGAGCTCGAGCGACGGCGCGCCGCCTGGCGTGCGCCCGACCTGAAGTACACACGGGGCGCGTTGTACAAGTACGCGCAAACGGTCTCTTCTGCGAGTATCGGCGCGGTGACAAGCTGAGCGGCGCCGACGTCGATCTAGCCGCCGTCGATCTCATTCTGCAGCTGGCGTTTTAGCTCCTCGGTGAACTCCTTGTAGATGGCGAGCTCTCCGCGAAGCCGTTTGATCTCGGAGATCATCCACTCTACGTCTTCTTTCGCGTTCACGAGATCCCACTTGTAGTCGGCGGCGGGGTTGTACTTCATCCAGTAGAGCTGGGTACGGTTATGCTTTCGGCGGCGGAAATTCTCTTCAAGCTCCGCAAGGCGGTCGCGGCCGTTTTGCTGATCGTCGGACACCGGTGTTCCTTTTACATGGACAGAACTCCGGCACGGCCGGAGTTGTAGTCACAACGTACACTCCGGCGCTTCCGGCGGCAAGCTCTTCACCAACCCGGCACATCTATCAGACGCCGTTAACCGCAATCCAGCGCGCTCGAACGTCCTCGATCCGACGCACCCCGCCGGCCCGGCTACATGCCGAGCTTTTTCAGGAGGTCACCCATCTC
>CAYPTH010000047.1:14932-21470 GCA_964413635.1 uncultured Spirochaetaceae bacterium | reverse complement strand
AACGTCTCCTCGGCGCCGTCTTGGAGAGGACCCAGCTGTCCGACGACGCGCCCGGAGAGCCAGTCTGGATACACCTTCTCGACCCGTGGCATACGGTCGAGGCGCTTGCGGAAGCGCCGGCCCCAGCCGGCCGCCTTGTCGACGGGAAGGCCGTGGGTGACGAAGACAGCGGCGTGTCGCACGGTGCTCTTTGTAGCCTGGAGGCTGCGAGAGAGCCCACGGATCCACCGCTTCGACGTGCGGCTCGTCATGAAGGCGCGGATGGCGGCGCCAACGACCAGAAGATCGGGTTCCTCGGCGACGATTGACTCGGGGTCAATATCCTTTACGTGACCCACCGTCACAGTGGCGCCGGAGGCTTCGAATGCCTCTCGCATCGTGTGGGCAAGGCGCTCACCGTTTCCCGCCTGCGAGTCGTGAACAATGGCTACCTTCACGGAGCACTCCTCAATCTTGGGTTTTCGCAATGCTATGCCACCTGCACCGGGAACGCAATTCCTAAAATGCACTGTGGGAGGCTATACTGCCACGCATGGAATGGAGAGCGAGTCACATACTGGTGAAGGACCGCGGCTTGGCCCAGCAAGTTCACAAACGCCTCAAGTCGGGTGCTCGTTTCGAAGCCCTCGCGCGTGAGTTCTCGACCTGTCCCAGCAAGTCGAAGGGCGGTGATCTGGGCTGGTTCGGCCCCGGAAAGATGGTCAAGCCCTTTGAGGAGGCGCTTGTGAAGCTGCGCAGGGGGCAAACCTCCGGCCTGGTTCGAACGCAGTTCGGGTATCACATCATCAAGAAGACCGGGGAGCGGTAGATGTCTACCGGCACCACTCGTGGTTTCGGGACCTTCCCCGTTGACGGGGTTCCCCTAGACGCTGTGCTGGTCGGCCGTGTGGTCTCCTTCGGACCGAACGGTGAGCCAAGCGCAACCCGCAAGAGCGCGGTCGAAGGGCAGGTCCTCCTCAGTCCGCTCGGGCTCGAGGGCGATGAGCACGCCTCCTCCGGGCACGGTGGCCCGGACAAGGCGCTGCTGCACTTCGCGGCCGAGGACTACGAGACTCTCGCCGCCGCCGCCGCCGGAACCCCCATGGATCCTGGCGCCTTTGGGGAGAATCTCTCCACCCACGGTATGACCGAGACGACGGTCTGCCTCGGCGACCGCTACCGGATTGGCGACGAGGTTGTCGTAGAAGTAAGCCAGCCGCGCCAGCCCTGCTGGAAACTTGGTCACAGTGTCGGGGATCCCGAAGTCCCGGGGCGCATGCAAGATCTCGCGGTCCCCGGTTGGTACTACCGCGTCGTGACACCAGGACCGGTGGCGGCGGGCATGACGATTGAGCTCCTCGACCGCCCCTGCCCGGAGTGGCCACTGCAACGCCTCGTCAACGCCTTCTATGCGACGCCGCTGGACTCGGCCTTTCTACGGGAGGCGTCAGACCTCGAGTTGCTCGGCCGTGAATGGCGCGCCATCATGCAGAAGCGGATGTCCAATGGTGAAGTGGAGAAGTGGCAGGGACGCTTGTATGGTCCCCTGCGTTAGCCCCCCCGACACACGATGACGATATGTTGACATTACAACTGCCTCGGCCTATACTGCAACTCACATCTCAGGCGAGGTAGATCCAGCCAATGGCCGAAGACATGCACTACAGTCCCCCGAACGAAATGCCGCCGGCAGAAATTCGCCGAGTACTGGTGGGACAGACCGCCCTGGTGACGGGTGCTAGCAAGGGCCTCGGGCAAGCCGTTGCCATCGGCCTGGCGCAGGCCGGAGCCGATGTGCTGGTGAACTACCACTCCGACGAGGCGGGTGCCCGCGAGACCGCGGAAGCGGTTGAAGCTGCCGGCCGGCGTGCCGTGCTCTACAAAGCCGACGTCTCGAAGGAGGATCAAGTCCTGGCCATGTACCAGGCCCTCTTCGACGCCTTTGGGCGCATTGATATTTGCGTGCCGAACTCCGGGATCCAGCTCAACGCACCCTTCCACGAAATGACCATGGATCAGTGGCGTACGGTCATCGACATCAATTTGACCGGGCAGTTCGTCTGTGCCCGCGAAGCGGTGAAGGCCTTTCGCCGGCAGGGAATCGACAAGCGCATCTCATACTCCGCCGGGAAGATCGTCTTTATGAGCTCGGTCCACGACCTTATCCCCTGGGAGGGCCACGCCAATTACGCGGCGGCAAAGGGCGGCATCATGCTGCTCATGAAGAGCGTCGCCCAGGAGCTGGCGCATCTCAAGATTCGAGCGAACGGGCTCTCCCCGGGTGCCATTCGCACACCCATGAACGTAGAGAAGCTCACGAGCCCGGAGGCATTTGAAAGGTCTCTGTTGCAACTTATTCCAAGCAAGCGCATTGGTGAGCCGGAGGACGTGGCGCGCGCCGCCGTGTGGCTCGCTTCCGACGAATCGGATTACGTGAACGGCATTACAATATACATTGACGGCGGCATGACCCTCTATCCAGGCTTCATAGGCGCCGGATAGCGCGTGAGCTTGTCCTCGGCGAGTGCATCGCAGAATTCAGGAAGAAGCGCGCCTGGGTGCGCGTCTAAGGAGGTTTTCCATGATTAAGCTCGGTTTCTTGAGTGCAATTGTTCCCGACCTCAGCTTCGAAGAGGTGATCGATCTGGCGGCCGACTACGGGTACGACGCCGTCGAGATTGCCTGCTGGCCGGTGGGAAAGGCGGAGCGCCGCTACGCAGGGGTGACTCACATTGACGTCGACACCCTCGACGAGGCGCAGATCAAGAAGATCAAGGACTATCTGAGCAAGAAGGGCGTCTCCATTTCCGGGCTCGGCTACTACCCGAACCACCTCGATCCGGATCCCGAGAAGTCCGCCTACACGGTGGAGCACTTCAAGAAGGTCATCTCCGCATCGGCTAAGCTCGGCATCAATCAGGCCAACACCTTCGTGGGCCGCGACAAGAGCAAGGACCTGGACTCGAACTTTGCCCGCTTCAAGGAGATCTGGCCCGACATTGTGAAGCACGCGGAGAAGGAGAAGGTGAAGATTGGGATCGAGAACTGCCCGATGCTCTTTACCTGGGACGAGTGGCCCGGCGGAAACAACCTTGCCTCCTCCCCGGCGAACTGGCGACGCATGTTCGAGATCATTCCGTCTGCGAACTTCGGCCTCAACTACGATCCCTCCCACATGATCTGGCAAATGATGGACTACATTGCCCCCATCTACGAGTTTGCCGATCGCATCTTCCACGCCCACGTGAAGGATGTGAAGCTTCGGGAAGATCTTCTCGACGATGTAGGAATCATGGCCACTCCCCTCGAGTACCACACGCCGAAGCTTCCCGGGCTCGGGGATGTCGACTGGGGCGCCTACTTCTCGGCCCTTACCGATATTGGCTACGACGGGGCGACCTGCGTGGAGGTTGAGGACCGCGCCTACGAGGAATCGCTGGAGACGAGAAAGGCCTCTCTGCTTCAGAGCGCGACCTACTGCAAGCAGTTCTTCCCCAAGAGATAGGGTTGCATGGAGGGTACGGTACTCGATCAGTTTCGATTGGAGGGCCGAGTTGCCGCCATTACCGGCGCCGGTGGCGAGTTGTGCAGCTGCATGTCGGAGGCTCTTGGAAAGCTCGGCGTGAAGGTTGCGCTTCTCGACATCGACCGGGAAAAGGCGGAAGCCGCGGCGGCTTCGGTTCGTGAAGCCGGCGGCCGCGCCATGGCGCTCGCCGCCGACGTGTTGGACGAGAGCAATTTGCACGATTGCCGCCGCCGCATTGAACAGGAGTGGGGCCCGCCGGATATCCTCATCAACGGGGCCGGCGGCAATCACCCGTCAGCCACCACGGACCGGGAGTTCTTGGAAAAGGAGCACTTGCAGGACCCGGAGCTCACGACCATCTTCAAGCTGCAGACCGATGGCTTTCGCAAGGTCTTCGACCTGAACTTCCTCGGCACCTTTCTGCCGACCCGCGTCTTTGCGGAGAAGATGGCCGCCGCGGGAAGCGGCGTGGTGCTCAACATCTCCTCCATGAACGCCTTCACACCGCTCACCAAGATCCCCGCCTACGCCGCGGCGAAGGCAGCGGTGTCGAACTTCACGCAATGGCTCGCCGTCCATTTTGCCCATACGGGAATCCGGGTCAACGCCATTGCCCCGGGCTTTCTCATGACGGAGCAGCTGAAGTTTCTCCACATCGACCAGGAGACCGGGGAGCTTACCCCGCGGGCGCAGCAGGTTATCGGGCACACGCCCATGGGCCGCTACGGAGACCCCGAGGAGCTTCTCGGCGCGGTGGTGTGGCTCCTCTCGGAGGCCTCGCGCTTTGTTACGGGAATAGTGGTGCCCATTGACGGCGGGTTTTCGAGTTACTCGATATGAGGAGTGCATGAGGAGGGGGGTACCAGTATGACGGGAAGCAGAAGACCCATGGGCCACAACTCCGGCGCCGCCGTGTCGCCGAGCGCCTCAGCGGTCGACGACTCTCGGGGGAACGTCACCTTCACCGGCCCCGACCCGGAGCGCGTCTCCTCCGTGCGACGCGCCCTTGAGGAGCACAAGCTCGACGCCCTGATTGTACGCCTGCCGGACAACGTCCTCCTCCTCTCAGGCTTCTGGCCGATGATCGGCGCAAGCCACGTGATCGTGCCCGCCGAGGGTGAGGCCGTGGCGATAATTCCCAACTGTTACGAGGGGGATGTGGAGCGGGAGCTCACCATGGCGCGGGGTCTCTTCTTCCCGCATGGGCGGAAGGACTCTCCGCCGCCCTTCGAGTCCGTCGCCAAGCTGCTGCGGTCGCTCCCCGGCGCGGCGGCGTGGAAGCGCGTCGGCTGGGAAGGCACCGTAGAAGCCGCCGCGCCGGCGTGGAACTCCGCCGACATGCTCTTCCCGGCCGCGCCGACGCGCGCGCTCTACGCAGACGCCTTCTCCGCCGCCGACTTGGTCGACGCCTCCCCGGTGTTGACCGAGCTCAAGAAGCGCAAGACGGCCCGGGAGCTGGAGCGAATGCGGCTTGCCTCGGAAATCGCAAACATCGGCATGGAGGCCTTCGCGCGTGCCGTCGCCCCCGGTCGTAGCGGGGTGGAGCTCGTGGCTGAGGTCGAGCACGCGATCATGGCCGAGGGTACCGGGTACAAGGGAGCGCGCCGAGTCCGTGGATACGCGCAAGTGGCTACCGGCGGCGCCGAGTGCGCTATCGGCTTCCGGCCGAACGAGATCTCGACGACGCGGAGGCTGCAGGACGGCGACACGGCTCTCCTGGAGCTCGGCGTCGTGGTCGACGGCTACTGGTCTGATCGCACGCGACCTCGTGTTGCCGGCCACGCAAGGGAGGAGCAGGCGGAGGCCTACGAGCTGGTCCTTCGCGCGCAGGAGGCCGCAATCGCCGCTGCCGCGCCCGGGGTGCCCGCCGGCCGCGTGGATGAGGCGGCGCGCTCAGTGATCGAAAGCGTCGGCAAGGGCGACCTGTTTCCGCACATCACGGGGCACGGTCTGGGCTTTGCCTACCACGAGCCGTCGCCCATCATTCGACCGGGCAGTCAGGAAGTCCTCGAGGAGGGCATGGTACATTCCGTCGAGCCGGGGGTGTATTCCCGCGAGCTTGGCGGACTGCGCCTCGAGGACGATATTTATATCTCCCGGGACGGTTCCGAAGTGCTCGGACCGTTTCGCAAGGAGCTCACGGAGTAGGGCAGTGCTTGAGGCAAAGAGTACGAGTGGCGTTCCTCTGTATTACCAACTGAGAAATATTCTCCGGGAAAAGATCATGTCCGGGGAGTTTCACTCCGACGAGCGGATTCCACCGGAGGTAGAGCTCTGTCGTCAATACGGGGTCTCGAGAATCACCGTGCGCAAAGCAATAGAGGCGCTCGTGCTAGACAATCTGCTCTACACGAAGCAGGGGACCGGCACCTTTGTCACACCGCAGAAGCTCAGGCGCCGTCTTCCACGACTCTATAGCTTCACCGAGGACATGAAGGAGCTCGGTTTGAATCCGACTTCGACCATCGTGGAGTTTGAGCTCACCGCGGCGGAACCCCAGGACGCGAAGCTTCTCAAGCTTCCGGAGCATGATCGAAATGTCTTCAAGCTCGTACGTGTGCGACGTGCAAACGACGAGCCTATTCTCCTCGAGACGACCTTCATTCCTCACTATCTCTGCCCGGAGCTCCTATCCGCCAATCTGGAACGCGACTCTCTCTATCGAGTGTTACGAGACCAGTACAATCTCACCTTGCACGATGCCGAGGAGACCTACGAGGTCGGCATTGTCGGAACGAACGAGGCAAAGCTCCTCGAATATCGGCGCAATCAGCCGGTATTCCATATTCGGCGGCTCGCAAATCTGGCGGACGGTGCGCCCTTCGAGCTCACGCGCTCCGTTGGCCGGGGAGATTATCTCCAGTTCTCTCTCCACCTGATCACGAATCAGGCGGAGTTTCGACGGCACGTCGAGGTGCAGCGAGAGGAGGCATGATCACACGTCGGTGGGCCCGGCAGTTGTTATGCCAATTGTTATGTTGACATAATATAATGCTCGGCGTATAGTGGCGCTAAGTCAGTGCACAAATCGCA
>CAYPTH010000047.1:10089-14832 GCA_964413635.1 uncultured Spirochaetaceae bacterium | reverse complement strand
TCGCAATTGCTAAGGAGGTTGCGCGTGAAAAAGGGACTGAAGCATATCGGCATTGTTCTCGTAATGATGATGGTTCTTACGGGAATGCTGTTCGCCGGCGGCGAGCAAGAGGGTGGAGACTCCGGCCTACCGGTCGTGGGCATTTCCACCGGATCGTCCGGTACCTCATGGCGGAACATCATGATCGACGGCCTCGAGCAAGTCGGAGATGAGTACGTCGAGGCGGGCCGGATTGCCGACTATCGGCTGGTGAACAACGTAACGAATGGTGACGCCACCGAGCAGGCAAATATCCTCCGGGATTTCATTTCTCAGGGCGTCGACGTCATTCTGGTAAACCCGAACTCTCCGGATTCGCTGAACGGCGTCATCCGCGAGGCACAGGATGAGGGGATCCTCGTCATGGCCTTCGACGCTACGGTGACGGCGCCGGATGTCATTAACGTGACCCTCGATCACTACGCCTGGATGGAGCAGAACGTGAGCTGGCTCGCTTCCGAGCTGCAGAGCGGCAACGCCATTCAGATCCAGGGACTCGAAGGCCACCCGGCCAATAACGACCGCGTCCAGGCAACCTACGATGTTCTTGAAAACTACCCCGACATCGAGCTGATTGCCGACACGACCGGCGGCTGGGATCAGACCCAGGCCAAAGAGGTCGTCTCTCAAATCATCGGTGGCGGACAACAGATTGACGCCGTCATTACCCAAGACGGCATGGCGTTTGGTAGCCTCTCGGCATTCCAGGACGCCAACAGGCTGCCGAAGGTCATGATCGGCGACCCGGGCACGGCATTCTTCAAAGAGTGGAAGGCGCTACGCGACCAGGGAGCCGACTTCAAGGCCTGCGCTCAGCCCAATCCTCCGGGAATTGGCGGTACTGCATTCCGCATGGCGCTCCAGCTCTACGAGGGCAAGGAGTTCAAGGACGGCCTCCTCGACGGCAACACCTACTTCTACGAAGTGAGCACCTTCATTACGGATGACAACTTCGAAGAGGGTTGGGAAGAGCTGAAGGACAAGCCCGACGACTTCCTGCTGACCGAGATCATGTCGGAAGAGGACGTTGCGGCACTGTTCGAGTAAACAACGCGAATAGTTGCCTGTTCACGGAAAGCAGAGTAGGGTTTGGGCGGCAGATTATTCTGTCGCTCGAATCCTTTTTTTTGGGTGATCAGGTGAGTGATCAGGATAGAGTGGTGAGCAAGTCAGACGCAGTCGTACTCGAGGCCAAGGGCATACGGAAGAACTTCGGTGGCGTAAAGGCGCTTACCGGGGCAGATTTGGTGTGCTGCAAGGGACGCATAACCGGGTTGCTCGGTGCGAACGGGTCGGGCAAGAGTACCATGTCGAAGATCATCACCGGGGTTCACGCGTCCGACGGCGGCACCGTCACCTACGAGGGCCGACAGGTCGTCTACAAGAACCCCAACGAGGCGCGGCAAGACGGCATTGCCATGGTTTTCCAGAGCTTGAGTCTGGTGAATAACCTCTCGGTGTGGCAAAACATTGTGCTCGGCGCTGAGCGCTTGAAGGGCGTCTTCGTGGATGATGCCCACGCGAAGGAGCTCTCTCGCACGCTTGTCGACCAGCTTCAGCCCGGGTTGGATGTCGAGCTTCCCGTCCACGATCTCCACCCCGGCGAAATGCAGATTGTCGAGATTGCCAAGGCGCTTTCCATGGAGCCGCGCTTGCTGATCTTGGATGAGCCCACCGCAGCACTCGAACAGGAGCAGGTTCAGAAACTCTTCGAGACCATGCGCCGGCTCGCGAAAGACGGGGTGGGAATCATCTTCACCTCCCACCGGCTCTGGGAGGTCATGGATATCTGCGACGACATTGTCGTCTTTCGAAACGGGAAGGACGTCGCACGCATTGACTACACCGAGGATGTGAAGGACCCGCAGAAAATCGTCGACTACATTACCGGTGAATCCCGGGTACAGGAGATCAGCAGGCGTCAATCCGCGGCGAGGGAGGAGACCCTTCTCGAGGTCGATAAGCTGAACCACGGCCGGTATGTTCGAGACATCAGCTTCACCTTGCGGAAAGGGGAGATCCTCGGCGTCGGAGGCCTCGCGGGACAGGGACAGCACGAGCTCATGCTCGCCCTTGCCGGCAACTATCCGGGCCTCTCGGGTCAGGTCGAGATCAACGGACGCCGCGTGGAGCTCACCAAGCCGTCCCGCGCCATAGAGAACGACATTCTGTTGGTTCCCGGTGATCGACAGCTCGAAGGACTGTTCCTCCAGCACTCGGTATTCCGAAACCTCGTGTTTCCACGGGTCGGCCTCAGGGGCCACCCCCTGCGCGTGCCGGAAAAGCGCTACAAGGAAGAGGCAAACGAGATCATTGATGCGCTGTCCGTGGTAACGCACAATCTCGAGAGCCCCGTGAACACGCTCTCCGGCGGAAACCAGCAGAAGATCGTCGTCGGGAAGTGGTTGCCCTTCGACATCGATGTCTTGCTCCTCGCCGACCCCGCCAAGGGTGTCGATGTCGGTGCCAAGCACGATCTCTACGAGTACATCCTCCGGCTGGTTCATGAGAAGGATCTGGGAGTGATTCTGTATGCCAGTGACAGTGAAGAGCTGATCGACTATTGCGATCGCCTCATGATCATGTACGAAGGACAGGTCGTCACGACCCTCGAAGGTGACGACATACACGAAGATGCCATAATCGCCGCCTCCTTGCAGGTCAGCCATGAACAGATCGACTGAACCAAGCTTTTCGGACCGCGCCAAACGATTCCTTACATCTCCCGACTTCTCGCGTCTGGTGATGTTCTTCCTCATGTTCGGTGCCACGGCGGTCTTGCAGCGGAACTTCTTCAGCCAGAGCGCCATCGTGCGGAACCTCAACTCCTTCGCCCCATTGATTCTGCTTACCATGGGGCAAGCGATCATCATCCTGTCCGGCGGGCTGGATCTCTCCGTCGGCAATGCGCTCTCCCTGTTTACGGTCATTCTTACCGCCGTCATGAAGGAGGGGGAGCCGATTACCGGCGTCTACGCGATCCTTCTTACCTTTGTGGCGGCCGTCGCGATTGGCGTGATCAACGGCGTTGGCATGGGATACTTCCGGATTCCCGCCGTCATTGTCACCTACGCGACCTCCTTTATTTGGCTGGGAATCTCCCTCTTCATTCGCCCGACCCCGGGCGGTGAAACGGTGAGCTGGTTCCAAGCCTTCTACAAGGTGCGTTACGTCGAGGGCGCGCCGCAGTGGTTGGCGTCCTTCGGTGAGGTCATTCCGCCGTCGCTCATGTTGATCGTAATTGCGATTGCCGTCTGGTACATTGTGTCGCGCACGCGTACCGGACGCTACATCTACGCGGTGGGCAGCGACAGTGAGAGCTCCTACCAGAGCGGCATCAACACCGCCGGGGTGCAGATCAAGGCCAGTATCATCAACATGAGCTTCGTCTTCTTGGCGGCGCTCTACTTCGTCGGGCAGAACCAGACCGGGGATGCCCGGATGGGTGACCCGCTCACCCTGAAGGCGGTTGCCTCCGCACTTGTCGGCGGCATCTACCTCATGGGCGGGCGTGGTAACGTCTACTACGCCATCATTGGTGCGCTGATCTTCAGCTTTGTGAGCAAGCTCATCTTTTTCGCCAACATTCCCAACGCGTACCAGACGCTCTTCGGCGGGCTTATTGTCATTATTGCTATTGCGGCCTCACAGTTCGTTGCGCTGTCAAACCGCGCGACGAAGGAGGAGACCAAACTCTCATGAGCAGCCTAAACAGCATTCGCAATTCGGCGGCGCTGCAGAACATCGCCCGCAAGCATCAGAAGATCCTCGTCGCCCTCGGCCTCATCATCCTGCTCTTTGTCCTGGGCGAGATCCTTGTCGAGACCTTCCTCACCCTCGAGCAGGTTCTGCTCACCATTAAGCTCGCCTCCTTCATTGCGCTCTTCGGCCTGTGTCAGCTCCTGGTCATCTCCGCGGGAGGGGCGGGCCTGGACCTCTCCGTCGGATTCAACGCGACCCTCACTGCGGTCATTACCGCGGCCATCATGGACGGCTCGAACGCGAACCTGTGGCTGGCGGTGCTCTTTGCCCTCGGCTCGGGCTTCCTGGTCGGCTTAGGGAACGGCCTTCTCACGGCCTACGCCAAGCTACCTCCCCTCGTGGTGACCCTCGCCATGGCAAATATCATTCAGGGTGTGATCAACGTATACACCGCGGGACAGAACATCACCGGCCGGCCGTCGCCGGTCCTGCGAATCATTGCCGCAAAGTCGACCGGCATTTTTCCGAACATCGTATTCGTGCTTCTGATTCTCGTACCAATCGTTGCCTTCATTCTCAACCGCACCAAGCTGGGGGTGAAGCTCTTCGGCGCCGGGGCCAACGAGACCGCTGCCTACCTCTCCGGGGTGGATGTCCGCCGGGTCCGTGCCACGGCCTTTATCGTCAGTGGGATCGTATCCAGCCTCATCGGCCTGCTCTTGATCGGCAACATGGGCATTGCATTCAAGGACATGGGCTCCAACTACGTCATGCCCAGCATTGCCGCAGCGGTCGTGGGAGGTGTCGCCCTTACCGGCGGCGACGGCAACTACCTCGGCGTGATCTTGGGCGCCATCTTCCTGCAGACCCTCACCAACTTGCTCGTGGCACTTGGCTGGGGCGACGCCGGCAAGTGGACGGGCTTCGGGATTGTGCTCTTCATTCTGCTGATTGTGTACGTGTCGCACCGGCGGAAGCGCTAGGGCGCGGGCGTTCGGCGCC
>CAYPTH010000047.1:0-9989 GCA_964413635.1 uncultured Spirochaetaceae bacterium | reverse complement strand
CGGCGCGCCGTGTAGTCACCCGCGAGCTATCGGCTCCCCAAGCGCCGCGCTTCCTCGAACAGCGCAAAGACGTTCTCCGTGGGCACGTCCCACTGCAGGTGGTTCGCCGGTGCTAGGATGTAGCCTCCGCCGGCGCCGAGTTGGGCGAGGCGTGTGCGAACCTCCTCCGTGACGCCGGCCCTCGGCCCTTGCATGGTGGAGCGGATATCGATGCCGCCCATGAAGGCAATCCGGCTACCGAAGTTCCGCTTTACCGCGGCGAGGTCGCTTGCCGGGAGTGGCTCGAGGGGGTGCACGCAGTCCACGCCGAGGTCGATCAGGGCGGGGAGGAGCGGTGCAATCACTCCGTCGGAGTGGAAGCAGATCTTCGCCTGCGGGGCAAGGCTGCGAATGTGGTCAATCAGACGACGATAGGGCTCCCGAAAGAAGCGGTCGAACATCTCCGGCGAAATAAGAAGGCCATCGTTTCCGGCAAAGTCGTCGCCGGGTAGCTCGATCATGTCGAGCTCGGGGCCGGCCGCCTCCAGGAAGCGGGTGTAGAAGTCCTCGTAGCACTCTGAGATCCGGGCCACGATTGCGTCCACCACACCCGGGTCGAGAGCCAAATCCATGAGGAGCTGATCGTTGCGGCGGAGGCTCTGTGCCATCTCGAAGAAGCCGTAGGAGGCGACGGCGCGCCCGACGACGGCGTACTCCGTGTCCATGGCGCGGATGGCGTCGAGGCGCCGGCGGACCGCTGCTACGTCCACAGCCTCTTCGGCCGCCGGCACCGGGAAGCTCGCAATCTCTTCAAGCGAAGCACCCTCCAGCGGGTGGCGCCTCACGGAGCGGTAGAGGCCGCTGTAGTCCCACTCGAAGCCCCAGGCGTCGGTACCGTCCGCGTCAATATGGCTGGTGGCGGCGGTGGAGCCGGGGTCGACGTGCCGGACATCGACCCCCAAGCGCTCGAGGAGGCGGTCGTCGTAGTAGTTTACCGAGTGGACCTTCTCGGGCCGGAAGGGCTCGACCGGCTCCCAGCCCAGCTCATCGACGATGCGGAGGTAGAGCTTGTCCGTCACTCCGTACCAGCTTCCCCAGAGCGAGAGCGGCACTCGGTCGGGCTCCCGGTGTTCGAGCGCCGCGAGAACGCGCCCCCGGGGGGATGCCCCCTCCCGTGAAGATGAGCTCATATGCAGGGGCTCACTTCCCGTCGACGAACTTCTGCACAATCCGGCCGCCCTCTTTCTCTTTGAGGATCAGCTTGGTGCGTCCGTCGGGCATGCGCTCTTCTTTGACCAGGAAGTGGTCGGCGTCGTAGTCGGTCATTTGACGGTCGGCGTCCGCATCATCCCGGCCGCGCCAATCATCGATCTCAACGGGCTCCCACCTCTTGCTCTTCATGGAGCGGTAGGCTGCATCGACAATGGCGTTTACGACGTAGCCGTCGTAGAAGTCCTCCATGGGCTTCTTGCCCTTGTCGATGCCGTCCAGCATGTCGCGGAACATGTCGACGTAGCCGAGAGCAGCGACCTCGTCACCGACGGGGAAGAGCCAGCCGGTGTCACCTTCGGCCTTCTCCGCCACGTAGCCCTGCTCACCGACGGAGGTGAAGAACTCGTAGCCGGTGCGCAGCCAGTGGTTGAGCCAGACGGTCCCCTCGGTTCCGGAGATTTCGTCCCGCAGATCCATGCCGCCGCGGAATGTCCAGCTCACCTCGAACTGGCCTACGGCGCCATTTGCGTAGCGGACCAGGCCGACGGCGCTGTCCTCGGCCTCAATCGGGTGCACCTGCGTGTCGCCCCAGCACATGACCTCCACGGGTCGAACGTCCTTGCCAATGAAGCTGCGGGCAATCTCAATACAGTGGCAGCCCATGTCGACAATAGCGCCGCCGCCGGAGACCTCTTTGTTCCAGAACCAGTCGCTGTGCGGTCCGCCGTGGGTCTCCCGGGAGCGCGCCCAGAGCACCTTTCCCAGAGCCCCCTTTTGAGACGATGCAAGAGCCTTCAAGGTCTTGGGGGTGTAGACCAGGTCCTCGAGGTAGCCGTGGAAGACGCCGGCCTTCTCGACCGTGTCGAGCATGCGCTTGGCCTCCTCGGCGTTGCGGCCGAGGGGTTTTGTACAGAGGATCGCCTTTCCCGCCTTGGCAGCCAAATTGACCGCCTCCTCGTGCTGATTGTTGGGGAGTCCAATCACGACTACCGTGGTGCCGGGATTGTTGATTGCCTTTGCCAGGTCGTTCGTGTGCTCCGGTATCTCCCACTGTTTCGCAAACTTCTCGGCATTCTCCGCCGTGCGTGAGTACACGACTCCGACGCGGTCGCGGCTGCGGTAGCCGTGCAGCGTCATGGTGTAGAAGGTGCCGATCAGTCCCGTACCGAGCATGGTAATCTGTGCCATACCTCTCTCCTTAGCTCTCTGATGATTGTTCGTTATACAGCATGGCGTTGCGGGCCGCGCCGATTGCTCCGCCGTAACTGCCGAGCTGTGCCGGACGTACCGGCACGGCGTGGCCGGACGGACGCCACTCGTAGGAATCCAGGTAGGACGCTAAGGGCGCCGATAGTTCGGATGCCCCGGCAATGCCTCCGCCGAGGAGGACTAGCTCCGGGTCGAGGACGTTAATGAGGGAGATGATGCCGACCGCCAGTGCCCGGATGGACTCCGTCCACACCTGCTCGGCGCGCGCATTGCCCCCGCGGTAGGCCGAAAGCAGCTCCTCGTAGGTGGAAAATGCGCCATCGGAACGCTCCGAAAGTGTTGCCTGTCCCACCATGAGCTCCAGACTTCCCGGGGTCCCGCAGATGTCGGGTTTGCCGTTGATGTCCAGGCTGATGTGGCCCACGTGCCCGGCGCGTCCAATGTGTCCCCGGGCGATCCGCCCCTCTACGAGGAGCGCTCCACCCACGCCCGTACCCAGGGTGAGGAGTACCGCGTTTTGCGCATCCACGGCGGCGCCGGTCCAGCTCTCGGCAAGGAGCGCCGCTTGGGCGTCATTCATGACGGGAACGGGCTGCGACTGCTCGAGGGCATCGGTCCAGTTGAGCTGCTCGAGTCCCTGGAGACGACCGGGCATGCTTTCGATGACCAGGCTGTTTCTCGACACCAGCCCCGGAGCAGCAATGCCGATGCCCAAGGCCTCCCGTTTTGCTTCCTTCGCGACCGCTCGAGACGCTTCCCGGATGGCCTGGAGCCAATACCGCGTCTTCTCCCGCGTGTCGGCAATCGAATCACGGGTTTCAATACGAGTTTGCGCGTGTACTTCTGCGTCGTTGCCGACCGCGGCTACCTTGATGTGCGTACCGCCGACGTCAACTCCGATGTAGACTCCCATCCGAGACATGTCCCTATCAATGCGTGTCGTATGCCTCAGTATAGCATGGGGTGGAGGGATCGCAAGAAAAACTCTATCGGATTCTCCAAAAACTGGTATGATAAGGCCATGCCTCGGGGACGTTCGAAAAGAGTTGCCGTTGTGAAAGAGAAGCTCACAACCCGCCTTCGGTCCGGCTACTATCGCGCCGGGGAGCGCTTCTTCTCCAACCGCGGCTTGGCACAGTACTTCGAGATCAGTTATCAGACGGCGCACCGAATCATGCAGGAGCTCGAGGCCGAAGGCTGGATTGAGCGGCGCGAGTACTCCGGTTCCTACGTCTCCGGTGTCGTCGAGCGGCCGGGGAGCGTAGCCCTCTGCTTCAGCAGTCGCGCAGCCCACCCGCAGACCTTCGGCGAGCGAATCATGAACCTCGTGATAGTTGAGCTGAGACGAGCGGGCCTTCCGTGGCAGGTTCTCTGGGACGGGGTAGAGGCGAAGGACGGGGGCAACGCAGCGGCGGCTCTGCCCGTCATTTGGGAATGCCCGGAAACGCTTGAGCGCGTGATCGCACGGCGCGGATTTGCCGTGCTGGTCAACGAAAGACCGCCGCCGGGGCTGGCGAAGAGCCATATTGACAGCGTCTCCGTGGACGATCACTCCGGAGGTGTCTCCGCAGCGGATCTCATTCGTCCGCGGGTGAATTCGGGCCGCGAAGTAGCGGTACTCCAAGGCCCGCGAGACGACCGGCGCAACGCCGAACGCGTGGAGGGCTTCCTCTCGGTCCTTCCGGAGGCGTCCCTCCTTTCCGCCGAGAGCTGGGGATTCGACGCCGGGTATGCCGTCGCCGCCGCCTTAGCGGCAAAGACGCCACGCGCCGTGTTCTGCACGAATGACCGACTCGCCTCAGCCGTCGTGAGCCACTATCGAGATCAGGAGCTGCCGCTTCCCGGGATCATCGGCTTCGACAACGCCCCGGTCTCAGAGCAGATGGACCTCACGACCATCGCCATTCCATGGGAGCAAATGGCACAGCGCATCGTCGAGGTTGCCCAGCGCAGACTGGCCGGGGACACGCAGACAAGCGTTCAGTACGTCTTGAGCACCGTTCCCATTGTGCGCAGCGCCTTCTTCTACGATTGAGCCCGGGGAGGGGCCCGCCGCCCCTCCAACCGGATTACGTCATATCAGTTTTTTGAACATCCGATATAGAAAGGCTTGCGCCGGTCGCCGAATCTTCGTACCATGACGCCATATGGGTAATAGACTCGAGGGAAAGGTCGTTCTCATTGTGGGGGGGACCAGCGGACTCGGGCTCTCGGCGGCGCAGGCACTGGCTGCGGAAGGAGCCCGTGTGGCGGTTACCGGCCGGGATGAAGCAAAGCTCGGTGAGGCAAAAGCAGCGTTGCCGAAGGGCACGGTGTGCCGTGCCGCCGACGCGCGCTCCTCGGCGGACGCGAACGCCGCAGTGCGGGCAACGGTGGAGGCTTTCGGCCGTCTGGACGCGCTCTACCACGTAGCCGGCGGAAGTGGCCGTTCCTTCGGCGACGGGCCGCTGCACGAAATCACCGACGAGGGTTGGCAGCAAACCTTCTCTCTCAATCTGGACAGCGTCTTCTACTCGAACCGTGCCGCCCTTCGACAGTTCCTCGAGCAGGGCGACGGTGGCTGCATTCTGAACATGGCTTCCGTCCTCGGTTACTCACCGTCACCCCGTTACTTTGCGACCCACGCCTACGCAACAACGAAGGCCGGAATCATCGGCCTATCAAAGGCGACGGCGGCCCACTACGCGGCACATAACATTCGCGCGAACGTCATTGCCCCGGGCTTGGTCCACACCCCAATGGCCAAACGAGCCGCCGGCAACGAGGAGATCATGGACTTCGTGCAGACGAAGCAACCCCTCGACGGCGGGCGGATCGCCGTACCTGGGGACTATGACGGGGCTGCGCTCTATCTGCTCTCGGATGAGTCCGCATTCATGACCGGGCAGGTGATAAGCATTGACGGCGGGTGGACCGTGAGTGAAGGGCAGTACGAAAGGAGAAGCACGTGACATCTCCCGCGCAGGAGTACACCGACGCGTGCCGTCGGGTTCTCGACACCATTGATACACAGCAGGACGCAATCGGCGCCGCCGCGCGAACCTTTGCGGATACCATTCTGGCGGGTCGCCCGGTGCACGTCTTCGGCTCCGGGCACAGCCGTATTCTCGTTGACGAGCTGTGGCCGCGCTACGGCTCCTTCCCCGGCTTCAATCCAATCGTTGAGCTCTCGCTCACCTTTCACAATCTGGTTGTCGGGGCCAACGGCCAGCGGCAGGCCATGTTCTTAGAGAACGTATCCGGGCTTGCCGCACGCATTCTGCGCAACTTCGGGCTGGAGGCAGCGGACAGTGCGCTGATCATGTCTTCCAGCGGAACGACCCTTGTGCCCACGGAGATGGCGGAGCTCTTCCGGGAGCGCAACATCCCCGTCGTTGCAATCCTGAGTCGCGCCCACTCCGCAGCCGCCACGAGCCGCCGGGAAGACGGCAAGAAGCTCGGGGACTTTGCGGACATCGTCCTGGACACGGGAGCGCCGCCGGGAGACGCGACGGTGCGCATCCCGGGCTTGGAAACCCCGGTTGCGCCGCTGTCGACCATAGGCGGCTGCACCCTCATCAACGCCGTCAAGGCCGAGTTGGCCCGGCTCCTCACCGAGGCCGGTTCTCCGCCGCCGGTGCTTACCGGAGCAATGGTCGTCGGCGCTGAGCGTTCGGCGGAGTTGTTCGAGCAGGCATACGACGAGCACGCTCACCGCATGGCTCGGGTATACGCAGGGGCGGGAATGGAGCAATCCGGCACCGGGGGCGCCTGACGACATCGGGCTATCTCAAACGCTTCGCTATTGCTACCTTACGAGCTAGCACATGAACGAATACACCTACATTGATACGGACAAGGCCCTCAGTGATTACCTGAAGGGCTTGAAGGACAACGGGATCACCTCAATCGCCATGGACGTTGAGGGAGAGTTTAACCTCCATGTCTACGGCGAGCGCTTCTGCCTTCTGCAACTCTACGACGGCGAGCGCGAGGTAGCCGTTGATCCTCTGCCGGTATCGCGTGATCTCCTGAAGAAACTGCTGGAGGACCGCGATCTTTTGAAGATTACCTACGACTGCGCGAGCGACCGCGTGCTTCTGGCGAAGAGCCACGGCATCGTCATGAACTCGATCTTGGACCTCCGGCCTGCGGTTGAGCTGCTCAATTTCGAGAAGCAAGATCTTGCGAGCGTGCTGGATGCCGCTCTCGGGATCCAGGAGTCGGGCAGCAAGAAGCGCTTTCAACAGTACAACTGGACGCGCCGCCCGATTGACCCGGATGCCATTGCCTATGCAATGCAAGACGTGCGCCATCTCTTTGCGCTCAAGGATGCGCTCCTCGAGGATCTTGTCCGGACCGGTCAGCTCGAGGCGTACATACTCGAGAACCTGAAGCGCCAGGATCGCGCACCCGATCTGGACCGCAAACCCGGTGTTTTTCGCTCGGGCCGGCACAAGCGACTGAACCGTACGCAGAAGCAAGAGTTCCAGCGCATCCACGACATCCGTGACCGCTACGCCCGCGAGCTCGACCTCCCGCCGGACACCGTTCTGGCCAACAAGGACCTCTTTGCTCTCGTCACCGGGGAGATTGGCATTGGGGACGTTCGCGCCAATCGGCGGGTCCCACGAGAGAAGCTCGAAGCGCTGAAGCAGGAAGTTTCGGCCGGCGACGCTTAGAATGTATTACGTACCTTGTTGAAAGAACACGCCGAAACGACCGCGTATCCGAGAATTATCGTATCTCAGACTCGCGAACGAGCGTTACATGTGTGGGACCGACCGAAAGCTGTGTGTGGTCGGGGTTTACCCGTTCGCCTTTCAACAAGGTTCGGCATACGTTACAATCAGGAAACGAAGGAATGTGCCTCGTGACCTTACATGCCCACTGCTTTGGCTTGGTGGCCGAAGCTGTTGATGCCTCAGCAATAGAAATTGCCGTCCATGAGGGTTGCACCGTGGATGCATTACGCGCGGAGTTAACCAAGCGGTTTCCGCAGTTGTCCAATGCGACGTTTCGAGTAGCCGTGGACCGACGCATGGCCGACGGTGAAACCGTCATCCCTGAACACGCCGAAATCGCCATCCTGCCCCCCTTCGCGGGAGGCTGACGGTGGTCTCCGGTGAATCCTTGCGTGATTCGCAGCGGCGTCGCTACGCCCGCCACCTGCGGCTGCCCGGATTCGGTGTGCCCGCTCAGCACGCCCTCGGCGCCTCCTCCGCACTGGTGATCGGCGCCGGCGGCCTCGGAGCCCCGGCCCTCCAGTACCTGGCCGCCTCCGGTGTGGGGCGGATCGGTATTGTCGACTTCGACACGGTGGACGTGTCCAACCTCCAGCGTCAGGTGCTGTTTACGGAAGCAGACGTGGGCCGAAACAAGGCGCACGCGGCAGCGGATCGGGTATCCGCGGCGAACAGTGAGATAGAGGTCGAGGCATTCGCGAGGGAGTTGGGACCGGCAAATGCGGCGGAGTTGATTCGTGCCTTCGATGTCGTAGTCGACGGATCGGACAACTTCGCGACGCGCTACCTCGTCAACGACGCGGGGGAACGCGAGCTCGGCCCCGACCTCGGCGGCGTGCGCATACCCGGGAGTATGATTCGAGACCGCACCGATCTCTTGCCCCGGGAGGGGGCAATTGTCCTCTACTGCGACAGCGGGGGAAGGAGTCGCAATTTGGCCGGCTGGTTTCGCCAATACGGGGGCTGGGAATGCGTTTACAGCCTGTCGGGAGGGAGCCTGGCATGGGAGGCACGAGAACGGGAGGCACGAGAATGAATGAGGCTATTTCCGCCAAGATTGATGCACGCTTCGAGGACGGTGCGCTCTCGCCCGAGCTCACGGAAGAAATTGTCGCAGGCTACGGTGAAGAGACCGGCGTTGGAGCGCATGCGGTTTTCCACGGGCAGGTCCGGGCGGACGGGATTCAGGGGAAGATCGTTACGCACCTGGACTACTCGGCCTACCGGCCCATGGCGGACGAGGAGCTCCGGCGCGTGGCCGAAGAGATTGCCGGGCAATACGCGCTCATCCGTACCGATGTTCGTCACAGCCTCGGGCAGGTCGCCGTTGGACAGATATGCATGATCGTGGCCGTCGCGTCGGCGCACCGGCGGGCCGCCCTCGAGGGGGTGGGCGCACTCGTGGAACGCATCAAGAACGAGGTTCCCATTTTTGCCCGCGAAATCCTTGCGGACGAGTCTCACGTTTGGAAGGAAAACCGCTGAGTGTCGGTCGATGGAGCCGCAGCGGCGAGACCAGGCACTTAGCCTCCCATTCGATTCATCTCGATCTTCTCGTCCTGGTGCTCTCTATTGTGGAGTCGATCCTCAGAGTATTGATCGCGCCGTCCGCGCCACACGCGCGAGATAGTCTTGTGGATGTCCCCTTCGGTGGCGCCCAATCCGTTCTCGGAGCTCCGCAGAGCTTACCGTGTGGGAGCGCTCCCAGCCGTTGCGGTTTCCAACGTCCATGTTCACCTTAACCGGCCCGAGTCCCGCCTGCGCGGCGGCGTCCATGGCGCCGAGGATCTTCTCCACCTCGGCGTGGCGCCCGGCTATCACGACGGTGCACAATGCGAGAGCGAGAAAAGCGACTCGGGGCAACTGGAGCTTCCTTATTTGTCAAACTGACGCTTGCTGATTGTATATTTGGGTTATGACGAATCGGAACGACTACGACATTGTGATCGTCGGTGGTGGGGCGGCCGGCACGTCGGCGGTACAGGCCGCCGTTGAGACGGCGCCGTCACTGTCCGTTGCATTGATTAGCGATGAAGCTCGCCTCCCATACAAGCGAACGAAGATATCAAAGACCTTTGCCGACGGCTTCGAGCCGAACGAGTGGGCCATTTTGCCGGAGACGTGGTACTCCGACCACGGCGTGGATCTGTACCTGGGGTGTACGGTGGAAGAGCTTGATGTGGATGCTGGAGCTCTTCGGCTTCGGCGGGACGGCGGCGCAGACACGGCGACCCTATCCTGGAAGCGTCTCATTCTTGCTACCGGCGCGTCGCCGCCGGCCGAGGCACGGAACGTCGTCACCGAAGCGGCACACGCCTTCCACACCAACGACATCGCGGATATCGAGGCGCTGCGGGCCGAGGCGCTGCGCGGCATCGAGAGCGGCAGCAACCGTGCGCTGGTCGTCGGGAACGGCGTAATGGGAATGGAAGTGGCCCACGATCTGCACAAGCTCGGCTGTAAGGTGACGGTTGTCGGCCGGGAGACGCTCCCACTTCCCCGGAATCTGGATCGCCACGCGGGCGAAGCGCTCCGCCGCATCTGCGAAGAGCACGGCATGGAGTTTTTGCGACTCGAAGAGGAGGAGGCGCTACGCAGCGCGCGGGCTAATGCGCATGTCGTCGCAGTTGCGGTTGGTCTGGTACCCCGGGCCGAGGTAGCGGAGAGGGCGGGGCTGAGCGTCTCGCGTGCCGTGAAGGTAGACGAGCATCTGCGCAGCTCTTCGACGGCGGTCTACGCGGTGGGCGACTGCGCGCAGCTTCCCGACGGACGCGTGACCCATCTCTGGCGCGACGCCTTGCGGCAAGGAGAGGTTGCGGGCGTGAACGCCGCTGCCGAGATCATGAACCCGGACGCGGAGCTGCG
>CAYPTH010000046.1:14482-21685 GCA_964413635.1 uncultured Spirochaetaceae bacterium | reverse complement strand
CACTACACCGACTGATCGGGGAAAGGACACAGCGCTTCGATGTCGTGGCTGTCCAGCACCTGATCCATGCGATTTCGCAGCTCCACCCGGTCTTCCGGGGAGGTCTTCTCGAACGCAATGAGAGCCTCGTCGAGCTGTGCAGCGCTCTTCGGACCCACCAAGACGTTCGTTACCTCCGGTCGCGCAAGGAGCCAGGCCAACGAGGCCTGCGGCATGGAGAGTTTGAACGCGGCCGCCGCTTGCTTCAGCTCTTCCACCACGGTCAGATAGCGTCTCAGCGGCTCGCCGGAATACCCGGGGAAGGTCGAGCGCTCGTCGTTGGATTCGAAGGTGTGCCCGAGTGTGTACTTGCCCGAGAGAAGTCCCTTGGCCAAGGAGCTGTGGACAAGAATGGCCACGTTTGCGTCAAAGGCCGCGGGAAGGAGCTCCCGCTCGGGGGCACGGTTCAGCGCGTTGTAGTTGATCTGGTTTGAGACGACCCGCGCGGTCTCGGTGGCCTCTCCGAGCTGGGCGGTAGAGAAGTTTGACACGCCTAGGTGGCGCACCGAGCCGCTGTCCTGGAGCTCCTGCACCGCACGGAGCGTCTCCTCCACCGGCACGGACGGATCATAGTTGTGGAGCTGATAGAGATCGATAACATCGGTTTTCATGTGCAAGAGGCTCCTCTCCGCAGCTCTGCGAACGCCTGCTGGAGAGAAGTCGTGACTCACCTTCGTTGCCAGGAAGCACCGCTGCCGGTAGCCGTCGGCGAGCGCTTCCCCGAGGATCTCCTCCGTGTCGCCGTAGGCTTCCGCGGTATCAATGAAGGTGACGCCGGAATCAATGGCGCGACGAATCAGGCTGACCGCCTGACTACGGTCGACGCTGCCCATCATGCCGGCCAAGGGCCAGGTGCCGAAGCCAAGAGCCGAGATCGACTCGCCGGTCGGTCCGAGTGTTCGATGTTCCATGCTTCATGGTTTCCCGACGAGCGGAATGTGTCAACGGGAAATGTGCTTGGCCTGTGCTTTACCGAAGGCCACCCGCTGGAGTACCGTCTGTCCAGGCGGATTCAACCCAGTGAATATCCTTCAAGGTCTGCGGCAGTGGTTCTCCCGCTTCAATGCCACGCTTAGCATCGACCGGGATCAGTTCGCGCGGCTACAAGAGCGTCACCTGGTTCTCACATTCCTCAACCCGGATGACTCCGCGGCGCTTCTCGCATGCGCGAACGAGCTCTTGCGACGCGTCCACATCGACTTTCACCCGGAGCTCGAGTCGGATGCAGACCTTCGCGGCGCCGTTGCGGTGCTGGCCGCGCTCCCGGTCCTCCACCGTGGCTTCGGCTGGTACGCAGGGCTGCGGTCGATCTATCTCGTCCCGCGCTACTACGAGACCGAGACCAGCTACGTCGATGAAGCCGGCGTGGTCCACGAAGGGCGGGAGGAGGCGAGCGGCGAGATGGCGGAGCAGGGGCCGGTGGTGCTCTCCGCGCCGGACATTGCCTCGTCGGGGCAGGGTACCGGCTACAATGTGGTGATTCATGAGATGGCGCACATCGTCGATCTCACGAACGGGGAGCTCGATGGCGTACCGGCGCTGCCCCAGGAGGTCGATCCCACGCAGTGGCGACGCGAGTTGGAGGGCGCCTACAGGGAACACTGTCGCCGGGTGCGGCGGGGTACGGAGCTCATCGATCCCTACGGGGCCGAGAACCGAGCGGAGTTCTTCGCCTGTGCCACGGAGCTCTTCTTCGAGCGGCCAAGGCGTCTCGAGCGCGGCCATCCGGGGCTGTGGCGACAAATGCGTGCCGTCTATGGCTTCAGCCCGGGCAGGGAATGACGGAGGCATGGTATGACGTATCTGGAGGGAAGAGGCGCAATCGTAACCGGAGGAGCGAAAGGTATCGGCTTTCACATTGCCGGGCGGCTGCTCGACCACGGCGCCCGGGTGGCGCTGTGGGACGTTGACCACGAGGCCCTCGAGAGGGCGGTGGAGGAGCTCAGCGGCCGCGGGGAGGTGGCGCCCTTCACCTGCGATGTGAGCGACGCCGCAGCCGTAAGCGACGCGGTAAAGCACAGCCTCACGTTCCTCGGCGGGATCGACGTCCTGATCAACAACGCCGGTTACATGGCCCCCGGCTTCTTCCTCAATCAACCGCTTGAGGAGTGGCACAAGACGGTTGAGATAAACCTCCAGGGAATCATCAACGCCACTCACGCGGTCTTGCCCTACATGTACGAGGAGGGACGCGGCCACGTAGTGAACATCTCTTCCGCGGCGGGGCTCCTCGGTGTGCCGGGGCTGGCAACCTACAGCGCGACCAAGTGGGCGGTCTTCGGTCTCACTGAGGCTCTACGAGAAGAGTCCTGGGCTCAGGGACACCGCGAGCTGCGCTTCTCCTCGGTCCATCCGAACTTCCTCAAGACGGGCATGTTCGAAGGCGCGCAGCTTCGTGGTCTTGGTGCGGTCTTCTTTCCGCGTGTGGATGGACACCATGTGATTGCGGAGGCGGTTGTCTTGAGTGCGCTGCTCCGCGGCCGACGCGTCGTGAGGCGGCCGCGCTCCCTCCGACTAATTCCCCTCCTCCGGGGAATTCTTCCCGATCGGCTCTTCGGTGCGATCGGGCGGCTTGCCAAGCTCCACACCAGCATGGATACGTGGCGCGGCCGCGTGTTTTGAAGATATGGACCACTTGCGGCGGAGTCCGGAATGCCGCCCCCGGGGAGTCTTCAGCGTTTCCTGCGCCATGTGACATCGCATTCCGAATGGTGTATTGATCTTCTCACGCAAGCCGTGGTCTCCTCTGACTAACTATGGCTGCGACCTCCAACAAGGATTCATCCTTCGACTCACGCGCCGTCGTCCGGCGGATACTGTGGGTCTTACCCATCTCCGTTGCGGTGAGCGTCGTCATTGTGCTCATTACCACGGATGCGCGAGACCTGCTTCGTCTCGAGGAGTTCACTCTTGGATTCCTCCTCCTCGCGGCATCATTGCGTCTGGTTCCGTGGATAACCAAGACGCTACGCCTCATGAACTGGATGCACTTCCTCAATCACCCCTTCACCTTCCGACAAGGCATCCGGATCACCGTCATGTCGGAGCTCGGTGCGGCGGTAAGTCCGACCCTCATTGGGGGGGAGCCGGTGAAGGCGGGCATGCTCTATGGAAGAGGTGTTTCTTTTGGGGAATCGACTTCGCTTACCACCATTGCCGCGGTAGAGGACCTTTCTTTTTACCTGGTGGGAATGCCGATCGCTCTTATCTTCGCGTCTGCCTTTCAGGTGGGGCAGCTCGGACACGTCGTTGCCGAGGACATGTTCTCCCAATGGTGGGTCTACGCGATCCTCGGGGCAATCGTGGTTGTGTTGCTTGGAGCCGGTATCGTGATTCGTCGCAGTCACGCCATGCCCAAGTTCCGGCAGCGAGTGAAACGATTCTGGAGTGAATTCAAGCGTTTGTATGAGGAGATGATCAAGCGGGGGAAGGGCCGCTTTGCCTTGAATGTGCTCCTCGCGGCGGCTCACTGGATTGCACGCTACTCCGTGGTCGCGGCCTTGGCAACCAGTCTCGGCTACGAGGTGAACATTGTCGGTGTAATAATCCTGCAGTGGCTGGTATTCGCCGTCATGTCCTTTATTCCCACTCCAGGCGCCACCGGCGGCGCAGAAGGTATATTCCTGCTGCTTTTTTCGACGATACTGCCGCAGAGCGCCATTGGCACCATCCTCATTGGATGGCGGTTCCTTGACTACTACTTCGTCGTCATGCTGGCGCTTGTGGTCCTCACCGGGGAGCAGCTCTTGAGACGGATATTCCCGGGCTGGAACACGGCCGCCGACGAAGAGCCTCGAGAAGAGTTGCCGGGGCGCGAAGCCTCCGGTTCCGCGGAAGAAGGGGAGGCGAAACAGGACCTCACCATCTAGGGAGTGCATACGGCATGGACAGGATCTATCGCGGGACCACCGCGCGACTCTGGATGATGCTTGCGGTTTTCTGGAAGCATGGACGCTACGGAAGCGCAGTCTTCTGGGCGAGCGTCGGGCCGGCCATGTTTGTTACAACGCGCTTACTCCTGCGTCTCGACTACCTGTTCTTTCCGAAACTGCGCAACACTACATTGGATCGACCCGTTTTCATTGTGGGTCACCCACGGAGCGGGACGACCTTTCTGCAGCGGCAGGTTTTTGGCTCCCACACCGCCGGCATGTTCACAACCTGGGAGCTCTTCTTTCCCTCTCTCATCCAACGCCGCATTCTCGCTCCCTTCGTGTGGCTGCTCAAGCTCCTCGACGTTGATCTGGTGCAGGGGTCCGAATATGGCCACGAAATACGGATAGACGGTGTCGAGGAGGACGAGGGGCTCTTTATGCACCGCCTGGATACGGAGATTCTTACCTTCAATTGCCCGTGGCTCCTCACCGATGATCAATTCGCCCCCATCGGGTTCCGCTTGGGGTGGCTCAGCCACCGGGAGCGCCTCGAATCCGTCCGGCTCTATCGGGAAATCCTCAAGCGGCAGGTCGTTTCAACGGGCCGGAACCGTATTGTCCTGAAATGCAATCCCTCGGTGTTCCGGTTGCGAGAGATCTTCCAGGTTTTTCCGGATGCCCGGGTGGTCTACGTCGTCCGCTCGCCGGAGTACAGCGTGCGGTCATATCTCGCCTTCTCTCACCGTTTTGTAGCACCGCTTCTCAGTGAGGAGGAGCTGCGGCGTTACTACCGGAGGAAGTACGAGTGGAGCGTCGCGCTCTACCGGGAGTTCGAAGAGGTCAAAGACGCGTTGCCGCAGAACCAACTCCTCACGCTACCCTTCCATGAGATTTCGGACCATTTGCCCGCAGCCATGGAGCGGTTCTTCCGTTTTGCAGAGCTTTCACCTGACGAGCAGTTCTGGCGTAGCTTTCGAGAACGCCGGCGTCGTCGGCATCACAAACGACACGTGAATCAAGCGCTCGACGAGTTCGGCATTGATACGGAGGAGATCCGCCACGATCTCGGTTTCGTCTGGGAGCGCTACCTCTTGGACGACAGCGACAGCGAGAGCCCCGAGCGGAAAGCCGCTCGGGGCTGAGAGAGCGTTTCGTCCTCAGGGCCGGAAAGCGATATATCGCGCGAAGCTACTCGCCGGCGTCTTGCGGATTCCACACGCCGGAGCGGGCCTCTCCCTCGAGAGAGGGGATGACAAAGCGCTGTCCCGGGTGGATCAGATCGGGATTCTCCGGGTTGTGGAGCTTATCCTTGTTGGCCTCGTAGAGAACCTGCCACATGAAGGGGTTCCCGTAGACAAAGTCGTACTCCGCTATACGCCAGAAGCTGTCGCGCCGTTCCGGGATGAGACGCACAATGTAGTAGCGGGGAAGCTCCGCCTCATCTTTCGCCGGCTCCTGCTCCCGAACCACGGCAGGGGGAGGACCCACGACTTCGAGGGCCGAAATGACCGTTCGGGCCGCGTCGATGGAGGCTTGGTACTCTCGGTTTGCAAAGCCCTCGCTAGCCGTGTCGAGTTGCTCCGTGGCGCGGTTCCACGCTTCCGGGTAGCGTTCCTCGGCGCGGTAGCGTTCGGCGATTGCGTAGCGCTCCCGGGCGCGATTGATCCAGCCGTTCGCGCGAAAGGCGAGGACGCGCTGCTCTGCGTACTCCTCCGCCTCCTGCGCTACCTGGCGCGCCTCTGAGCTGAGCTCAACGGCTTCACCGTAGCGGCCCTCGTCCAGGGCGGTCTGGGCCTGTGCTTGGAGCTCCTCCAAGCGGTTAATGAGCTCGCGGTACTGGGGATCGTCCAAGAGTGATTGCGATGAGGCGGCAACCATGATGGCGCACAGCAAGATGATGGTGAGTACGAGTCGCTTCAGGATCATTCTTCCGCCTCCTCGTCCTCATCGAACTCTCGGCGCGTCTCGGATTCCAAGCCCTCGCGCTGGTTTTCTAAGGTGTCCAGGTTTTCTCGGATCTGATTGAGGGCTTCCTCTGCCTCAGCTCGTTGTTCCAAGGCTTCCGATGTGAGTCGCTCAAATGCCCTCTCCGCCTCTTGGAAAAGCTGGACCGCGCGCTGGTATTCCTCTTCCTCGACGGCCGCCAAGGCGTCGTCGAAGGTATTCACGGCCGCGTTGAACTCCTCTTGAAGGGCAACGTCCGCCCGGGCGGTTTCGGCCTGGGCCCTGGCAGTCTGTGCACTGCTCTGCCGTTCCGGAACAATCACGCTCACCGCGGAGGCAATGACGTCGTTGTAGGCGTCCACCGCCGCCACCAGGCTCTCTCGCGCCTGGCCGTAGTTCTCCGCCTCGTAGGCGGATTCGCCCGTTTCGAAGGCGGTTTCACCCGCTTCCCACTGCGCCTCGTTGTATGACGCTAATGAGAGCTCCTGGATCCGGCCGCGAAGCTCCTTCGCCTCGTCGTACAGCGCTTCGGGCGCTTCGACCTCTGCCGGCTCAGCCTCAGGCTCAGCCTCAGGCTCCGCTTGCTCCGTCGGCTCCGGCTCCTGCGGGGGTGCTTCCTCCGGAGCCGAGGCGCACCCCGCGAGCATGATTGCGACTGCCAGGACGAGCCCGGCCACGTACTGTGTTTTCATTGCTACCTCCACGATCATTCTATCTTAGTTGAAAGCGTACGGGAAAGCGAAAGCGAACGGCAACCGGCACATCGTTGGCTTCAGCCGGGACCACGGTCACCCCATCGAATGCGGCCACCGCCGCATCGCCGAGGCCGTAGCCGGGATCTCGGAGGACTTTGATATCGCGGATGGTGCCTTCGGCATCGATATAGAGCTCCAAGTAGACTACGCCTTCAATTCGCTGCCGGTTAGCCAGGGGCGGATACTCAATGTTGTCACGCACCTCATCCATTGGAATCTTGGGCGCCGCGGAGATCATGTGCTGGGGGAGATATTCAATCTCCGGGGGCCCGGGCGGTCCCTGTCGCGGCGGTGGAGGGGGCGTTTCCGTCTCCTCGATCTCTTCCTCGGTCTCGATCACCTCTTCGGCGATCTCCTCCTCCGGGACCTCCTCCACCTCTTCGGGCTCGGGTGGCTCCGGCTCCGGTTCCGGCGGAGGCGGAACGTACTCCTGGACGTCTACCATGCGGAAGATCGTCACGTCCTCTCGCTCCTCGCGACTCTCGGTCTGGATTGCAAAGGTCAAAATGAGATAGAGGTGGAGCCCCGCCGCCACCAGGACCACCACGATGGTTCGCACATTCCTGCGAAGCCAGTCTCCGCCTCTCACT
>CAYPTH010000046.1:0-14382 GCA_964413635.1 uncultured Spirochaetaceae bacterium | reverse complement strand
CTCTCACTGCGACTCTCCCACCACGAAGGAGACAACCCGGTGTTGCAGAAGCTGCAAGACCTCAACCACCGCGTTCACGTGTTTGTAGGGCGTGTTGCGGTCCGCGAGAATGTGGATGCGCGCGGAGGGATTCTCGGCCACCGCGTCTGCAATGACAGCCTCGACCTGCTCGAGCGAGACGGCCTCCCCGTCGTAGAAGAGCTCCCCTTGTCGAGTGACCCAGATCTCGACGTTCTTGTCGGCCTCGGTGACTTCCGGGTTCTCTGCTTCAGGGTAGGCAATTGGGACCTCCTCTCGGTAATTGATCAGCGAAATGAGCATGATAAAGATCAAGAGGAGAAAGGCGATGTCGGACATTGCGTTGACCGAGACAATGGGTCCCCGTCGGCGCGAGCGCTGAACCTTCATGCGTCCCCCTCCATCTGGAAGGAGAAGCGCTCTACCCCCGTCTTGCGGACAACCTGTACAACGTCCACCACCCGCTGATAGGGCGTTTCAGGGTCGATCGCCAACAGCAGGGTCATATTGGGGCGCACCTGAAGGCGCTCGGTGAGCAACTGTTCCAGCCCGCCCGTGGTAATTGGTTGTCCGTTGGCGCTCAATGCGCCGTCGGCAGCCAGTCGCGCCCGCACCAGGTCTTCCGTGTTTACCACCTTCGTGCTGTCCGGGCGGGGGAGTCCCAAAATGAATCCCAGGTTCACGTTAAATACGGCAATGACAATGAAGAAGATGATGAGCAGGAAGGCAATGTCGCTCAAGGCGCCGGAGTCCGCGATATCGACGCCGCCCTTCTTCTTCCGGAACACGCGCATTTCCTAGCGCTCTCCCTGGTCGGTCGCGCCCCGCGCGCCCCGCTCGCCTCGCGTTTCCGGCGCCGGCGCCAAAGCAGCCCTTCGATTCAGGAGGGTGGAGATGATCTCGTTACCCGCTTCCTCAATGCTCGCCGCAAAGCGATCCACGAAGTAGGCGAAGAGGTTGTACGCGGAGATTGCCACCAACGCGATCGCCAGGCCGTAGGCGGTGGTTATCAGCGCTTCGAAGATTCCCCCGGCAACCAACTGCGCGTTGATGTCGGAGGCGTTGGCAATGGACTGAAAGGCGGAAATCATCCCCGACACGGTGCCGAGGAAGCCCGTGATCGGCGCGATCGAGCCCAGAGCAATGAGGAGATCGAAGCCGCGCTGCAGCGTGTTCACCTCCTTCGAGGCCTCCGCCTCCAACGCGCGCTCGATGCGGTGTTCGCCGAGGGCCACGGCGTCCAAGCCTGCGCGGATGATTCGTGGCGCCAGCTGCCGCCGCGGCGCTGCATTGCACGCCTCCTTCGCCCCGTCAACGTCGTCTTCCCGGAGCTTTTCCAGGACGTCCGCGGTAAGCTCCTTGACCCCGAGATTGTGAATCAACAGAAAGAGGCCACGCTCGAGGAGAAGGCTGATGGTTGCCACGGAAAAGACCAGGAGGGGCCACATGGCCCATCCTCCGAGGTCAAAGAGCTCGCGCATGGTGAGTGTTTCCACAAAGCTACTCCAATTGGACGACGGTGCCCGAGAGCTCCGTCGTGAGGTAGGGAAGGTTATAGAAGCTGTAAAACAGCTCGAAGGCTTCTTCGTAGTCGCGGAAGAGCGTTCCGCTGTTGCGCAAGGCCCGGAAGTTCTCGGGAAAGACCGCCTCGGTGTAGTCTATTGACCAGGCGATGTCTGAGCCGACCACCGTTTCCCCGTTTAGTAGCTCCCCCGGCCTCGCGTCGACGGCGGCCGGGAGTGTGGCCGCGACGTTATCTCCGGCGAGCTCCGGGAAGAGGAGGGGGAACACGACCCCGTGGAAGGAGGGTTCCTCCGCGCTTCCGCGGCGCCGTGTCCAGTACACCGGTGCGAGATCGAACTCGTCGCGCAGGAGTCGGGAGAGCTCCTGCAGGCGGTCAACACGGGCCCGCACTTTTGCCACGCCGTCGTCGCCGCGGTAGTAGGTGTCGTAGTAGCGCACCTCCCCCTCGACCACGCTCCACAGCGCCGGCGGATCCGTGACCGTTACGGTGTAGGCCGGCGTCGGGCTTGCCTCCGCCCGCGCTGCGCGGGTCGGTTCGAGCTTCAGGTTGCCCGAGGCCTCGTAGCGCCCCTCCGTCCAGCCGTTGGCCCAGTTCGTGAAGATCCGCAGCCCGGTCAGATAGAGAACGATGCTTCCGTCCTTCTCCGCGACGGCGTCCCCCACGAATGTCAGCGACGGGGTAAGCGGCGAGGTGAGGTAGGCGCGCTCTTCGTTCCCCGCGTCCCCGTCACGTGCCGTCTCAAATGAGATTGTTACGGGAAGGGGGCGCGAAGCCGCCGCCGTGTCGCCGGTCCTCGATGTGTAGCGGTGGTCCGCCGTCGCGCAGCCGCCGAGGATGAGGCCGGCCGCCAGGACCGCCAGGATCGTTGTCGCGATTGTCGCCCGGCGCGTCGCCGTCGTGCACCGACTGTGGTATGCGTCTCGAGTGCGTATTGCCATGCTCCTGCGCTCCTCAATAGGAAAGGCGAAAGCCCAAACTCGGAATGATGAAGCTCAACGTTCCCTCTTGAGCGTCCGGGATGACCTCCCCGGTCCACTGGTCGACGGTCACGGCGTCGGTCTGCGCCTGAAGGCGTGAGATCAGCCGCGCCAACACGTCCTCTACGGCGACGTAGGCCTCCGTGTAGATCTTGCGGTCGGGCCAGTAGTAGTGCACCGAGGCCTTGAGGTCGAGGGGCACGGAGATGTTTCCTCTGAGATCATCCGAATAGAAGGTGCTCCGGCCGTACTGCGGCACGTAGAAGGGGTCGTCGACCGCCACGGTCTTGTCGGGACTGCCTTCCTCCGGGGTCATCTCGGTGACCTTTACCGCGCTAATGGTCACATCGTCATCAATGCCACGCACGGGGGCGCCGGTCGCGAAGGTGAGCACCGAGGTGAGGGTGAACCACGGCCAGGGCTTGACGTTGGCCACCAGATTCAGGGTGTGGTAGCGGTGGAAGCTCGGGAAGTACCACTTGCCCAGAGGCGGACTCTGATTCTCCGCGTTCTCCAAACCGTCGGTCTGCGGGTTCTTGTACCGTGCGTAGACAAAGGAATAGCTCAACATACCGTCGACGTAGCGGGAGGTTCGGCGGTCGAAGAGTATGTCGAAGCCCGCGGCGTGGCCGATCCCGTCGGTGTGCTGCTTCAAAACCGTCTCGATCTCGCCCGCATCGTTCTCTTCCGTGACGAAGTTGAAGTAGAAACGGTCGTAGACGTACTTGTGGTAGCCCTCCAGGCGGAACCGGTATCCCCGGGGAAATCGCGTTTCCCAGCCGAGAATACTCAGCAGGGTCTTCGTAATGGGGACCTCAAAGTCCTCGAGGCCGAGGTCGGGGCTAATTGCGCTATTCTCGAAGGGACTTTTCGAGAGAAGGCCGACACCGGCACTGAAGGTGTGCTCCTGGAAGAGGGCGTTATCGCTTTCCGGGGTCAGCCGCACGGAGAGTCGCGGCGCGAGCGTCGGGAGGGTGTTCAGGCTGTAGTCGCCGGACTGGTAGTAGCTGTGATCGAGGCGCAGACCCAGGTCACCCTCCAGGAGCTTTGGGATGGGCTCGGCATTGAGGTTGAGGTAGGTGAAGCTGTTGAGGATGTCCGTGTTGGAGCCCTCGGCTTCCACGGTGAGAAGACGGTACTCCGGATGCGGTTCGTCGCCGGTTGCAAAGGTGCCCCAGATGTTGCCGGTAGCGTCGAAGCGGGTGAGGTTGAGCAGACCGCCAAGGCCGCCTTGGAGAAAGTAGCCGTCGGTCAAAAGATACTCGGCATCCACCCGGCCCTGAACGGCGTGGAGGTTGCTGACCTGGTCGAAGTCGCTGTCAAAGTTGATGGAGAACTCGCTCTCCTCGCTCAGGCCGGCGAGGGTCGGTCCCACGAAGGGATCATCTTCGAACTCGCTGAGAAAGGACTCTGGGTAGGTGCTCGTGCCGAACTCGGAGAAACTGCCGTCGGCGAGGGTGCGCCAGTACTCGTAACCGCCGATTCCCTCTAACAGGAGCCGATCACCAATGAGCCCGCTCGCGCCGGTGTTGGCGTAGGTGTAGCCGTTATACCAGTTGAAGCCGAAGGTGTTGGCAATTCCCTCCTCCGGCGGATTGAGCTTGAGCCCGGTTCCGTCATTGGCGTTGGTGGCGTTGAGAAACCACTCGAAGCGCTCCGAGGGACGATAGAAGGTCTTGAAGTAGAAGTCGTAGAAGTAGGGGACGCGGTTGAGATCCAGGGCGGAGTCGTCGGGAACGCCTCCGGTGAGCGCCAGGGCCAGATCGTAGTTTGTGAGCCTGGCACCCGCGAAGAGTCCGGCGTCTCCGGCGGCAAAGGGCAGTTGCGTAAAGGCCTCGACGGTCGATGTCGACTGCACGTAACTCCACTGGAACCCGTCGTTGGGAACAATGGTGTTCACCTCCATGAGGCCGCTCGTTGCCTGGCCGTAGCGCACCGGGAAGAGTCCCGCGGAGAACTTCACCGAGTCGACAATATTCGGATTGAAAATGGAGAAGGCGCCGCCGAAGTGGTAGGGGAACTGGACCAGAAAGCCGTCGATCACGTGGGTGAGACCGCCCGGTTCGCCGCCACGAACCGAGAGGAAGGCGCCGAAGGGTCCCCCGTAGGTCACACCCGGAAGCAGCTTGATAGATTGCATGAGGTCCTCGATTGGACCAATGACCGAGGTTGCCCGGATCATGTCATTCTCGATGACCGTCGAGACACCGACGGTCTCATCGGTTTCGCCAATGGCCTCTTCCTCGACGACGAGCTCCTCACCCTCGAGGACGCCTTCAATGACCATTTCCATCTGAATGGGGTCAGTGAAGTCCTTTACCAGGAGGCGCCGGGGCTCGTAGCCAATGAGCTCTGCAACTAACACGGCCCGGCCGGCCGGCGGGGTGAAGTTGAGCCTTGCCGTGCCGTCGAAGTCCGTCACCGCTCGCGCGCCGGTGTTTGTCTCGGTGATGCGCACACCTTCGAGGGGGATCTCGAGGTCGCGGTCGAGTACGGTTACATCCAGCGATATCGCCGGCAGCGTCACAAGGGGCAGGACGAGGAGCAAGAGGAAGAGAAGCGGCTTGCGCCGGCCAGGAGTCATGTGGGCCAATGGGTTCTCGGTCGTGAATCGTGTCATGGCAGTCTTAAAGTAATTCATTTCACCCGATACAAACAAACGCGTGCTAGGTAAAGATGAGAAAAATATTGCTTGAAGCGTCCTGGGGCTCTATCTATGATGCCCACATGAGCACATCACTGCCTGGGGAGATGCTCCTCGAGGCGGCCACCCGCTCAGCGGTCTCCGAATAGATCTCCGAACCTTCCGAGGACTGAGCCTTCGCCCTTTCGTTGACCGGCGCCCATCTGGCTGTTGCGGAGCACGCGGTCTGCAAGGCGAGAAAAGGGGAGACTCTGAAGCCATACGGTGCCGCTCCCCTGCAGCGTTGCCAAGAACAGCCCCTCGCCGCCGAAGATCATGGACCGGAGGTTCCCCGCCTGCTTGATGTCGTAGTCCAACGTGTTCGTAAAGGCGGCCAGGCAGCCGGTGTCGACCAGGAGGGTCTCGTTGACCAAGTCCTTCTTTATGACCGTGCCGCCCACGTGAATGAATGCGCGGCCATCGCCCCGGAGGCGTTGGAGGATGAAGCCCTCACCTCCAAAGAGACCGGCGCCGATGCGGCGATTCAGCACGACATCCACACTGGTGCCGTAGGCCGCGGCAAGGAAGGCATCCTTCTGGCAAATCAGCTCACCCCTCAGAGCCCTCAGGTCCATCGGCACGATCTTGCCGGGATACGGGGCGGCAAAGGCGACCGTCCGCGGCCCGGTGGCGTTGTTCGTAAAGTGGGTCATGAAAAGGCTTTCGCCCGAGATGGCTCGGAGGCCCGCGCGCATGAGTTGCTCCATGAAGCCTCCGCGCACCTGGCTGCCGTCGCCCATTCGCGCCTCGAAACCAATGCCGTCTTCCATGTAGTTCATGGCACCGGCTTCGGCTACGACCGTCTCCCCCGGGTCCAGGGTGATCTCGACGATTTGCATATCGTCGCCAATGATTGTGTAATCAACTTCGTGGCTCTCCACCATTGTCTCCTTCGTCGACAGTGTATTGCATGAATCCGTGAGGTGCCATGCCAAAGAGCTTCTTGCAATTGACGCCGTTTTCACCCTGCGCTATCGTCGTATCTATAAGGTCAGACATACGCCGAAACGTGTCCGCTTGGTCGCGAAAAGGAGCTTTCCGTGCGGCAGTCTTCCACGCTCTTCGTCATTCTCGCAGCTCTGAGTCTCGGGTTCATCTCTTGTGAGCCCACATCCGACCCCATGCCGGCCCAGGAAACGGAAGCTGCGCCCCCTCAGGAGGACGCAAGGCGGGAGCGTCTTGTCGAGGTCGAAGGCGTCGATGAATCGCCCACCGCCGAGGTCGAAGCGCCCGAGGAGCTCGAGGCGGTGGTCGTCTTCATTATGGGCGAAGCGCTCGTACAGGAAGTCGGCGCTTGGCAACTCCTCGAGGTGGGAACGGTCCTTTCCGTTGACGACGTTGTTCAAGTGGCGGCGGACTCCTACTGTGAGATCGAGTTCGGAGATGTGGCCACCGTTCGACTGGACGGGGACAGCGAAATTGCCCTGCGGACCCTCCTTTTCTCCGAAGAGGAGAACGATGTTCGTGTCGCCCTCAAGCGAGGCGCCATCCTCTCTCGTGTCCAGCGACTCACCGGAACAAGCTCTTACGCCGTCCAAACCGGGTCCGCCGTGGCGGGAGTGCGTGGGACCGAGTTCCGTACTTCGGTTGATGATACGGGTGTCGCCACCGTCTCGGTTCGCGAAGGCGCCGTCGATGTTCGCCCCGCCGTACCCGAGGTCGATGATTTCGAGCCGGTGGATGATGTGCAGCGCCGCGTCGCGTCGCGACTGCGGGCCGCTGTCGACAGCGCTGCCGTTCGGGTCTCCGCCGATCAGGAGCTCACCGTATCCGGAGAGGAGGCGCAGCGCGCGGCTGAGGTGCTGCTTCCGGACCGCGCAAATGCTGTCGAGACGCTACGAACCGCAAATGAGGATGAGGCTGCCCGAATCGCTGAGACGGCTGAGACCGCCGCGCCGGAAGCCGCCCAGGCACTTCCCGAAGCAACCGAGGTAAGCGAGGGAGAGCGCCAAGCCTTGAGCCGGATTGCGGAACTACATCCGGTTTCGCTCTTCCGGGACGCGGCGGCGGCGCCGAAGGCGGAGTACGTGTCTCTCGAGATTGTCGCACGTCCCGAGTCGGCGGCAATCTTTCTCAACGGTCAACGCGCGGGCCAGGGGCGCGTCTCCGCCCTCTATCCGCGGGGGGAGAACGTGGCCGTTCGCGTTACCGCCGAGAGCTACCGGCCCCTCTCCTTCCCGATTCCTCTACGGGATAGGCAGGGGCGCTCACTCGCGGTGCAGCTCCAACGCGTTCCGGAGGCCTCGTTGCGTATCCGGACCGAGCCGGTGGAGGCAGACATTGTAATTGACGGCGAGATCGTTGGAGCCGGCAGCGTCGAACGGTCCTTTCCGGTCGGCACCGAGCTCCAGATTACCGCGGTTCACCCCGACTACACCGCGGAGGCGCAGACCGTGGAGCTCGCCGCGCCGGGTGAGCGAGAGCTCGCCATTACCATGACGGAGCGCGCCGAAGAGGTGACCGAGGCGGCAACTGCCGCGGTAACGGTGCTTCCCCGGCCCCGTGATGCAACCGTGACCATGAACGGACGGGCGGCGGAAGCGTCAACGGGGGCGGCCGGTGAGCGCACCCGCGAGTTCGAGGTGGGATCTCAGGTAGCCGTACAGGTCGAGGCGCCCGGCTACATTTCGACCACGAAGCGCGTTCTCGTCCAGGACTCCGGCAACCGTCACACCATTGAGCTCGAGCGGCGCGTTGTTACTCGGGAGGTGTTTGTGAACACTGTTCCGAGCTCCGCGGAAATCCTCCTGAACGGTCGCTCCGTGGGAGTGGGGCGTTACTCCGGGGAGCATGAGCTTGGTGACCGGCTTCGGTTTTCCGCTCAAGCGGAGGGCTATGTGCCAAACTCCCTTGTGGTAACGGTCTCTGAAGACCTTCCCGCTCGGTTCCGCATTGAGCTCGAAAAACGTGCGGTTGAGCGGGAGATCTCCATTCGTACGACACCGGCGGATGCGGTCGTCCGCCTCGACGGAGGCACTCCCCGTCGAGGCGGCGGCACGTACAGGCTCAGCGCCGGCACTGAGTATCAGCTCGTTGCCGAGCGGCCCGGCTTTGCGCCGTTGACCACGACGCTGGCGGTGTCCGAGGAGAGTCCCGCGGAGTATAGCTTTGAGCTCGATCCGCAACCGCTGCTGTGGGAGCAGCGTGTGGGGAGCGCGGCGATTGTCCGCTCTCTCGTGCATGCGAATGACACGCTCTACTGGGCCGGCGCGGACGGCCGCGTCGGCGCGTTGAATACGAAGGGAAGTGTGCAATGGCGTACCGACACGCGCAACGCGCCGAACGAGAACGCCATGCCCGTCGCGACAGGTGACCGCGTCTATTTCAGTGGTGCGACGGAGCTCTTGGTCTTGCGCAGCGACACAGGCGCCGTTGTGGAACGCTCAGATCTTCCAGGCAATCGCGCCCACGTCTTTGGTCGCAGCATTACCCCGGTTCCCGGGGGCTACGCGTACCCGAGCAACGCTTCCCTCGACCTCGTGATCAACGGCGACGCCGCAGGAAGCGTTGCAATTCCGGAAGGGTCCACCATGTCCGCAGCGTATCGCGACGGCACGCTGTACGTTGCCGACAACCGTGGGACCTTTCTGATGATCGACGCGGAGGCGGCGGCAATTCGGGATGAGATTCCGACGGAGGCGGTACAACCCGTTGCTCACGCTCCGGCGCTCTGGAAGGACCACGCCTATTTCTCTGGACGCCGCGGTACGCTGGTTGCGGTCAACATCGCCAACGGTGGTGTGGACTGGACCTACGATCTCGGGAGCGGCGTCTTTAGCTGTCCCGTCGCCACCGAGGAGGGGGTCTTCGTCTTCGCCGAGGACCGCGTGGTCGCTCTGTCCCACGACGGCGCCGAGCTCTTCCCTCCACAGGAAGATGCGGCGGGATCTCCCGCCGTCGAGGACGGTGAGATAGCCTATCCAACGCTCGATGGCGCACTCCGCATTCTCGACGCGGCCACCGGTGCCGAGCTGGCGGCCTACACCTTGCCGTCCCCGTCCCAATCGCGTCCCGCCTACGTCGGAGATCGGATCTACGTCGCTACGGCGGATGGACGAGTCATAGCCCTTCATCGCGCGGGATTGGGAAGGTAGATGCATGAAATCGGCTCGGATGCTTCTCATCGTTCTGGTGACCGTGGTGCTTGCCTCGGCGTGCGTCGGCGTGTCCGAGGTGGAGCGGGAAGAGTCTCTGCCGGAATACGAGAACTATCTGGGTTTCGGCGGAGCGGGCGTCGCAATTCCCGACGGATGGCGCTTCCGACCGCCTTTTCGGGGTGACTCCTTTGAGACCATGTATCGTTTTGATGACGGATCCGGGACCGCGTACGGCTCCGTGGAGGATCAGCGGACTGAGAAGCACAATGACGATGACTTCTTGACCCACGTCAACGAGATTGTCCTTGCTCCGGCGGACCGGCGCCACAGCTTTCGTCTCATGACCGACTCCGGCTCCCTCCCCGTTGTTGGGGCGCGTCTCGTTCCAGGTTGGGAGCTCTACACAACGAGCATTCCTCTTGGCCAGAAGCGCTTTCTCATTACCGCCGCCTTCGACACGACTGCCTACGACGATCCCTGGCTGCTCTTCCAATCCATCGCGCTCTCCGTCTCTTCGGAGAGCTCCGATTTGCTTGTTCGTCACTTTCCCGGCACATCGACGATTCGCCTCTCCCTCGACCGACGAGACTGGGTAGGAGAGGACGATGGGGCCGTGTACTTCGAGCGTGATGCTCTCGGAGGTGAGGTGCGAGTCGGTGTGCACGTTGACGATCCGGGAATAACCTGGGAGCGGGTGGATCGGCACAGCGCCGTGGCGGTGCGCGCCATCGACGTGCAGGGAGAAGAGCTCTTTCTGTCGTACACCTATCCCTGCCTCCCCGAAGAGGGGCAGGATGCCGTCCCCGATGAACTGATCGATGAGGTGATTCATGACATCGTCGCGCGCCGCTAACCGAGCTCGTCGGCTCCGTCCAATCGCCCTCGCCGCGGCGGCCCTTCTCGGCGTCGCCGGTGCCGCCTTTGGACAGGAGGAGGCTCGCCTGGACATCGTTCTCCTTCCCATTGCCGTTACTGAGGACGAACCCCGCCTCGTCGCCGTCGCGGAGACGATTGAGAGAACTGTGTCCCTTGCCTTTCGCCTGCTCCCGGGCTACGCGGTAACCCGGAGCGATCTGGAGGGTGCCACCGAGGCCGGCGTGGATCGTGAGAACTTGCGCCGCGTTGCAGAGGAGAACGGGGCGGAGGTGGTCATCTATGGAGCCGCAACGCGACGGTCCAACGGAGAGCTCGCCGTGGAGCTCAACGCCTACAACTACTTCGACGACGTTGTGGAGATCCAGCGCGAGGAGGCCACGCGGAGCGTCTTCGAAGTCTTCGACATGGCGGACTCCATTGCACTGGCCTTCATGGAGGCTTTCGAAGAGGTCCCCCTCGCCTTCGGAGAGCTGCGTCTGGACCCCTCCGGCGCCGACGGAATCTACACAGTCTTCATGAACGACGAACGTGTCGGAGACGATCTCTTGCGGGTAGACCGCCTTCTTACCGGGCGCTACCGCGTCCGCGTCGAGATGGAACGGCCGGGCGGTACCACCAGCCTGGCTGAAGAGCGTATTCAGATAGCCGAGGGGGAGGTGGCGCGAGTCTCGTTCGAGATTCCGGCGATAACCGGCGAGGAACGCCGAGAGCTTGCATCACTTCGGGAGTCGGCGTGGGAGCGCTTCACACGGGGGCTATCAACCGGGACCGAGTCGCGCCTGCGCAGCGCCGTCGAGCTTATTCGCGGTCTCCCCAAATCCTCGGCTCGAGAGGAGCTTTTGACGGAGCTGCACAGCGAGCAGGAGGAGATGCGCCGGCGTCTCGAGGCGGCGGAGATCACCGAGGCGCGTATTGCCGAGCTTCGAGACATCGGTACGAACGAGGATATGCCACCCGCGGCGGGCGCATACATCGGCCATATGGCGGATTATCTGACAGGGGAGGCATGGGTCTACGATCGAACCCCCTACGTGCCGAGCGGTGCGATTCGGGTGGACGGCCAAGGCAAGGACTGGACCTACCTCGCTCCACGGGGCGGGACCGGAACGGCCACCGGGTGGGGGTCCCCGCCGATTGCGATCAGCGGCGTCGCCGCGGCAAAGGACGACGACTACCTCTACCTGGTTGGGTTTCCCGAGGGCGCGCTCCCTCTCAACCTGGGCTACAACTTCGTGGTCCACGATATCAAGGATAGGAATGGCCGGGATATTGGTGGAACCGTCATTGGGACCGGTGTTAATCCGGAAAACGGTGAACGCTACACCTACTTTCAGAAGGATTACTGGGACGCGGCTGGGGATAGAGAGCTCTCCGGCGGGACGATCGTCGTTGGATCGGTCGTGGAGGCGCGCATACCCCTTTCGAGTATCACCGAGCCTGTTCCCCATGTGAACATGGGCGTCTATCGGCCGCAGCGCGACGTGCACGGGGGCACGCGCGGATTCAACGTAGATCTCAACGACTACACCGCGGTGCACCCCGCCGCGCAGGCTGTTGAGGAAGCGCGTGCTCTGGCCATGGAGAAGCGCGGTGCCGACGGGCCCGAGGCACTTGCGCCGTCCGGGAGTGAGTTCTTCCAGGGCCCCGAAGTTGATCTCACGTGGAATCTGGATGCTCTCGCGGGGGTTCAGTTCGGAAATGGCGGCGACCGCTGGTACAACGCGATCGTCGGCGTGAACCGCGACCTCGCTCCGTGGGTGGGCCTTGGCGTCGCCGGCGGCGTGAACGCCTTTGTTCCCGGGGACGTACGCGACGCCGACGACGATCCGGATGCGCCCGACGATCCGGAAGCCCCCGCCGGCGAACCGAGCATTGAGGGGCTCGCATTCGGCACGCTTACACTGGGGTGGCTGCACTCAGGCCTCGCGCTGCACGTCATGGCGGGGGCGAGCGTTGGCCAAAACGGTGCAACCATTGGCGTGGCCCCCGGGCTCCTGTTTGGGCGCTTCTACGCCTCTCTGATCCCGCTGGTGCTCTTCGACTCCGAAGGCTACGTGGTCGAGCTCGGCTACTCCTTCGCACTGTGATCCGGCCTCGCGGAATTGACCTCTCGGAACTGATCTCTACATGACAAGGGCGTCGGTCAGCGACAGGAGCTTCTCGCGCTCTCCTCCGGCCAAGGAGTCGCCGAGGGCCGCGAGGTACTTCATGTTTGCCGGTGAGGCGTCATCCATCCGGGTGTGTGCGTGCTCCACATCAACGTCGAAGCGAAAGAGCTTCACCCGGTCGAGGTTCTCCAGCATCTCAACCGCGGAGTCGCTCTGACCGTCCATCATCATTGCCAGGAGCGGCACGTTGTGGTGCGGGGACACCCAGTCGACGAAGCCCCAGCGCCGGATATCGTCGTGGGGGTAGGGAGTGTCCGAGATGCCGGTTCCGACACTCGCAATGACAAAGCGCGCCGCCCAGGGGAAGATCTTCTTTGCCTCCGTGTAGGCAACGAGAGCGGGGTTGTTTGCAAAGAGACCGCCGTCCACCAGGGAATATGATCGTGTCTCGGCGTCTCGCCCGGCGCCTGCGTCATCTTCCTGGGGAAGCTCATGAATGAGCGCCGGGGGAAAGTAGGTTGGTGCGGCACTCGTGGCGAAGGCTGCATCCGCCATGAGGAAGGGGACGGGACGAACCGGCTCCTTCGGAGCGCGGCCAATCGGCGCAATGCCGTATGAGCGCAGGATTGTCGGTTGGCGGCGTTGCGTGTCGTAGGCCGTGACCGCGCATGGAAGGATTGCATCTTCGAGGCGAAGCGACTGGAAGAGCTCGTGAAGCAGTCGCTGCCTCGTGCCGTTTGCGTATTTCGTCGCGATCGCGTGGCCAAGGGTCGAGAAGACGCGATCCCGTCTCGTACCGAAGACGCGTGGAAGGTAGTCCTGTAGCATCCGACGGATGTGGCGTGCAGACGCAGGCGCGGGGGGGCGCCCGGCGAATCCGACTGCCGGGCTGGCGAGTCCGAGTGCCAGAATACCCCCAATGGAGGTTCCGACCACCATATCGAAGGCGTCGGCAATCTTGGTCACCGCGCCCCGATCTCGCATCTCCCGTTCGAGTGCAACCAATACCCCGGCTGAGATCAAGCCACGGACGCCACCGCCGTCAAGGGACAGGATCCGGACGCAGCGTTCATCCCGCGTCGCGAGCTGACTTTCGGTGTCGGTATCTTGCCGCTCCCGGTGTCGTCGCGGAGAGCGAGCAAGTCGCGAAATGCCTCTCATGTGGGGGCAGCCTACGTCCTCACAGCCACTTAGGCAAGCTACTCGGCGCCTTCCGTTCCTTCACGCCCATAGATTGAATACCCCTTGAGTTGACGCCGGCCGATGTCGATACCTACTCTTCAATCATTGTGACAAGCGGCTATGAACAGGAACTTACACGAATCGTCGATCTGCTCCGGACACGCCGGACAGTCGTGTTGAGCGGTGCGGGCATCAGCACCGCGTCCGGCATTCCCGACTACCGCGGGCCAACGAGCAGTCGGCGACCCCGACGGCCCATTCAGTACCGGGAGTTCCGCGATCAAGTGGAGGCGAGGGCCAGGTACTGGGCGCGCAGTGCCGTCGGGTGGCCCTGGATCGATGCTCGTGAGCCGAATGTATCGCATGAAGTAATTGCGCGTTTGGAATCACACGGGTACATCACCGGCACGATCACGCAGAATGTCGACGGTCTGCATCAGCGCGCCGGTAGCATCCGTGTCCTGGAGCTCCATGGTACCCTGTCGGAGGTGCTCTGCCTGCAATGCGGTAGCGCGGATTCGCGTCGCGACTTCCAGGACCGTATTCTCGAGCTCAATCCCCGGTGGCACGAGTTTTCCGCCGAGATTGCCCCTGATGGGGATGCTGAGCTTCCTCGGGAGATTACGGAGTCCTTTGTCGTACCGACGTGCAAGGTGTGCGGTGGCGTTCTCAAGCCCAACGTCGTCTTCTTCGGCGAGAGCGTTCCGAAGGCGCGCGTCGCTACTGCCTGGGACATGCTCGATGAGGCGGAAGCGCTTCTTGTCGTCGGATCGTCGCTTACGGTGTATTCCGGGTTTCGATTCGTGGATCGGGCCGGCAAGGATGGCAAGCCGGTGGCGATTGTCAACCAAGGACCCACACGGGGAGATGCAGTGGCCGACCTTCGCATCGACGGACGCCTCGAAGAGGTTCTCCC
>CAYPTH010000045.1:0-22004 GCA_964413635.1 uncultured Spirochaetaceae bacterium | reverse complement strand
GCCGGCGGGGAGACTCGAACTCCCACACCCTTGCGGGCGGCAGATTTTGAGTCTGCTGCGTCTACCAATTCCGCCACGCCGGCAATGGTTCGTGAAGGGTAGAGCCTGGACGCCGGTTAGGTCAATGCTTTTCGCTCGCCCTCCGTAACGTATGCCGCACCTTGTTGAAAGACGAACGGCCAAGTCTCGACCACGCTACGACTTGGGTCGATCCTAAACCTGTATTTTACGTCTTGGAGTTCGAAACATCGCAATCTGCGGCGACGGCGTCATTTACGGGTATTTTTTCAACAAGGTGCGTAATAGGCTCTAGATGGCTCCGTGGTCGAGAACGCGTTTCATAATGTAATTCACCAACTCCATGTCCAGCGTGACCGCGTAGGAAGAGACAATGTCCCGCAGCGCGATCCAGTCCGACTCGGCGAGGGGATCGGCTTCATCGTCATAATCGGCATAGAAGAGGTCCACTACGTCGCCGAGGAGGGAGAGACGCTCTACGGCAACGTAGAAGGGTGTTTCATCGGGGACGGCTCTATCGTAGAAGTACTCGAAGAGCTCCTCTGCCATTTCCGGTGGGACGCCGGACAGGGAGTGGTGAAAGGCGTCCCAGACCTGAGCTCGCAGTGAATCCGGTTCCAGCTCGTCGCCCTGTTTCTTGATGTGCCGCAGCTTGCCGAGGAAGCGTTCCGAGGGATGCATGCCGGAACCATAGCAATGCCTGCACCCACCGGGCAAGCGCTGCGGATACGCTCGGCGTGCCTTGGAGTGTTGACGACGTGAAAGCGTGCCCATACACTCAACCCTTACCACTTACCGTGCAGCATGGAAGCGAAGGAAGGCCTACAGTGGCATCGTTGAAGCAAACCGGAGCGCTCTCTCTTCTAGGTGACTACTCTTTCGATGAAAAGACGATTCATATCCACCCCAACGACGCCTATGATCTGGGGCTCATGACTCTCAGGGAGACGGTCAAGATCTTCGTGGGCATTACGGTTGAAGAGTTCTTGCAAGGCTCAGGCCAACACATCTTCGGGAACCTCTACCTCCGCAATGAGACAAGAGTCGGAACACTGGAGGTTAGTCTCAAGACCGCCACGCGGCTCGGCCGGCCGAAGCAAGTCCGTCTCCTCTACTTCACTGGAGAAGACAAATACGGCCGCATTCTGATCCAAGCGGTGGAATCAGCCAAGTAACGGTCGTTACGGTGGAATACACTCAAGTAGTATCACGATCATGAAGTTGGACTTCTTGCGTAGTCTTACGTACGCAGTTCTCAGCGCCGCACTCCTGTATACACTCGCAAGTTGCGCCACCGGTGGCACAGTCGAGGGGCTGAATCTCCGCCGTCTCGGCGGGGCGGATACCATTGGGGGTACGGCAGCCTCGCTCTCGCTCTCGTTCGACGACCCGGGTCGCCGGATCGAGCGGCTCGCGGTTGTGGCATCCGCGTATGTGGATGCTCGCATGGAGGATGAGGCTCGAGTACTCCTCGAATACATCCGTAACGCAGATGTGGGCTCGATTGAGGCCCACATTACTGCGAGCACGCTTACCAGGGTCGGTCGCGCCTACGCCCGATTGGACGACAGCGAGGCGGCGGGGGCGGTCCTCGATCGAGCCCGACGGGCGGCAGCCGGGATCTCGTCGGAGTCAGCGCGAACCGCCGTCCTCAGGAGCATTGTGGACGCGGCATTCGTCCCGGCGCCTACGCTCTCAGAGACGCTGCAGGCGACCATCCAAGAAGGCTACATCATTCAGGATTTCGCGCTGCGGGTTTCGTTTCTCCTTGATCTCGTAGAGCGGTATAACAGCGAGAACATCCCCGGTAGCGTCAACACCTTAATTCAACAAGCCTTGCCGGCGGCAAGCAGCATTGCAGATCCCTGGCAGCGCGCGCTCGCATTCGCGCGGATATCTCGGGCGCAACGGGGCGGTCAAAACGAGTCGACGCCGGCGTCAACAGAGACGATTCGCCGTGCCCTGGACGCTGCGGAGCAGGCGGGAGAGATTACCGGAGCGCCGCAGGCGCTGGCAGCGCGCCGCCTGGCCGGAGTATTGGCAAGTATGGACCGGCGCACGGATGCATTGCGCACCATTGAGGATATTCCACTGCCGCACTTGAGAGCATTGGCCTACGCAGACCTCGCGAGGAGCTACTTCCGCGGAGAGGTCCGCACCATTGGCTTTCTCATGCTCACTCGCGGAGGGCGCAGTGCATCGCTGGCGTCCACGCCGGCTCTGCGCGCCGAGGGCCACCTCGCCATTGCCTCCGCTTACGCGGAGATCGGTGAGGACTCCCTCTCTCAGTTCCAGCTCGAACAGGCGCGAAGCAGCGCAATATCGGCGGAGAGCTCAACTATCAAGGTAGAGCTGCTCCAGGAGATCGCGCGACTGTACCTGCACCAGGAGCAAGACGCCCGCGTGGCGGCCATTACCGCGGAGCTACCCGGTGGCCTCGTGCTTGCCCGTTTTCGCGCTCGATTGGCGGAAATGCTCTTAGATCAGGATCGGCGTGATGACGCGGCGGCACAGTTTCGAGAGGCCCTCACGGTGCTCCGCTCCAGCCCGGCCGCCGACCTAAGCTTTGCGGTACGAATGTGTCGTGTAGCGGCGCGTCTCGATGAGACCGAGTTGGCCATTGATCTGACGTCGGCGATTTCTGAGAGATCGAGCCGGGTTGATGCGCTTGCGGCGATTCGCAGCAACACCCCGGCGAATCACACGCTCACGCCGGCGTCTCGAGAGATCCTCGCCCAACTACTGCAGTGACGCGGGGCCGAGGCTTCCACGCTCGATCAGTTGGGACCGATCTGTGTTCCGACAAACTCCTGGTCCTCGAGGATCCGCTTGAGATTCGGAATATCGGTGCCCCGCGCCACAATGACTTTCAGCCCGAGCTCGTAAGCCTTCTTTGTTGCAACTGGGTCAAAGGGCAGATTGCTGCCGGGGGACCACTCGTCGCCCACGAGTTTGGCGAATTCGCCCCAGGAGATTGTGTCGATGGGGGTGGCGGACGGATCCGTTTTCGGGTCGGCCGTGTAGACCCGCTCAATGTTCGAGAGATTAATGACGCTCTCGGCGCCGAAGCGCTCGGCCAAGAGCACGGCGTCGTAATCAGTCGAGAAGCCCGGCTTCCAGCCGGAAGCAACCAAGATATCGCCGTGGAAATCTATTGCGCCGGTGGGGTCGCTTACGACCTCGTTTGGACAGATGTCCCGGAAGACCGCGCGCAGCAGCGCCGCGTTCAACTTGGTCGCAGCTACGCCGATCCAGTCGGCCTCGTCGGTATCGGGCTTGCCGAGGACGCTGTGAAGGGCCTTCTGGTAGGTTCTCGCGGGCGCGCCGCCACCAACTACCAAGATCAACCGGCTCCGGGCATCTCGAATATGATCCTCGATGACCGAGCGAAAGCTCGTGAGAAACTCTGTGTCGACCCCCTGGGGTGCGACAATGGACCCACCAAGCGAGATAACTTTGATCACTTCGCGCTCCTGCTTGGGCGTTATTATATTCGACCTAAGGAAAGCTGGAAATGGGACAGGCCGCGACATGACACACGATTTGACTACTCTCCTGCAAGAATGGCCCTACGATGAGGAGAACATGATCCGGAAGATCGTCGCCGACGATGGGCGAGAGATTCTTCAGGTGCGTTTGCCTCTCGGGGTGGAGCAGTACGAGTTGGAAGGCCGGCCCGACGGTGTGAGACCCGGCGGGAGTGAATCCGTCGTGGACCAAGTCGAGGCCGAGTTGGCCGAGCACGTCGAGCGCGAGGGAAGTGCGGCCGGCTTCGAGATCGATCACGATACGGCGACGCGCCTCCACGGCGAAGGGCTCCTGTTCTACTACCGCTACCTGTTGCTCTTTCAGATCAATGATTTTGAACGGGTGAGCCGGGACACGGAGCACAATCTGCGTCTCTGTCGCCTGCTCGAGCAGTATTGCCCGAATGAGGAGGACCGCAATGCCGTTCTTCAGTTCAAACCCTACATCCTCCGCATGAACGCGGTTGCCCAGGCAATGATATCAATGCATCAGGCGGCAAAAGGAGTGGCGCGTACGATTCTCGAGAGTGCGATTGAAGAGATTGAGTCGATGGAAGAGCTTGACTCCGCCGCGTTTCGATTCGAACGGGTACGGTCGGTGAACTACCTCAAATCCGCCCTCGAGCAGGTGGATGAGGAGGCTGTAGACGCCCATGAGCAGCTACAGAAACAACTCACCGATGCCGTCGAAGAGGAGAACTACGAACGCGCCGCCGAGCTACGGGACCAGCTGCGAAATCTTCGCTGACGGATAGGGACGCGAAACACGCTTCTTGACAAAGCGGTATCGCATGGTGAGGATACCGTAGACGAATAGCATCCACACGGTAACGATATTGACAGTACCACAACGATTTCATCGCATAACAGTTCTCCTGGCTGCTTTCTCCGCTCTCGCCGTAGCGGTCGGCGCTCAAGAGCTCGAGACGGCTACGCAGTTCTTTGACGCCGTGGCGCAACGCTACACGGGCATTGTCGACTACTCAGCCGACATACGGATGGCTCGAGAAGACGCGACGTACTCAGGTGAAATCTTCTATCGGGGTCCCAATCAGATCCGGATCGACTTCGATGAGCCCGAGGATCAAGTGCTGGTCTCCGACGGGCGCGTGTTGAAGGTCTACATTCCGGAGTACAATGTAGTGTTGCAGCAGACGCTTGCTGAGGGAGGGAATGGCTCCGGCGCCGCCCTGGCAACTCAGGAAGGACTTGCGCTCATGAAAGAGGGCTACAGTATTGCCTACCTCGACTCGCCGGATCCGGTGGCCCTGGAAGAGGGATCGGACGAGATGGTAACGAAGCTCCGTCTCGACTGGCGTGTGTCCAGTGAGGGCTTTCGGCAGCTCACCCTCTCCATTACCGAGGATCTGCTGATCCGTCGGATCGACGCGGTGACGGTCGGGTATGAGGAGATCGTGTTCGACTTCACAGACATTGTTCTCAATGAGGGTATCCCGACGACACGGTTCGAGTACGAGGCTCCCGCCTCGGCGAATATCTATACGGACTTTCTCTTCGAGGGCAATTAGGCACGTCTATGGAGTCGATTGGCGAGAAGCTTCGGACAACTCGGAAACAGAAGGGCTACACCGTAGAGCAAGTAGCGCGCGATACGCACATCGCCAGGCGGTACATTGAGAGTCTCGAGGCCGAGGACTTCGACCAGTTTCCGGGCGAGCCGTACCTCATTGGATTCTTGCGCACCTATTCGGAGTTTCTGGAGCTCGATCCTCAGGAAACGCTGACTCTCTACAAGAACATGAAGCTCCAAGAGACCCCGGCTCCAATGGACGAGCTCATTGTCCGCAAGAGTCCCCGTCCGTGGGTGCTCGGATCCCTCGCGGTGCTGGTGGTCGCTGCTCTTGGCCTTGGCGTATACTTCCTGTTTGCGAGCGGCGTCCTGAACGGGGGGGCGGACCAAGGCGCGCAGCCGGCACAGACAAGTGAACAGACGCAGCCGCGGGAGGTCGCGGGGGAGGAGTACGTTCTCGAAGAGGTCTTCCTCGAGCAGCGTTTCTCCGTCGGCGACGTGGTGTCCGTGCCGGTGGACGGGGAGAATCGACCGGTGACCATTGAAGGGGTATCAGACAAGCTCTCCATACAAACCCCGCAGGGCGGCCAATCGCTACGGTCCGGAGGGGAGGAAGCGCTGGATCTTGACGGTGACGGCCGCGGGGATGTGCGGCTCCTCGTGCGCAATCTCGACCCCTCGACCAATCCGGCCAGTGTGGTGCTGCGCTTCGACCGCGTCCTCCAGCAACCCCTTGGCCAAACAAACACTGGGACTGACTCAGCAGGCGGCGCCGTCGGCGAAGAGAGTGGGACACCGGGCATTGGCTCCACCAATGTCGCATCCCGTGAGCAGAGCGCCATGGTTTTGCGATCGGCCGAAGGTCCACAGGCGTTTGGCGTGAACATCGACTTTCGTGGATACACCTACTTTCGATCCCAGGTGGATGAAGAACCGCGAGAAGAACAGTACGTCCAAAACGGAGACGCTTTTCAGGCGAACCCGGACCAAGAGATCCGGATCTGGCTCTCGAATGCCGGAGCAGCGCAGGCCACAATTGGGGGCCGCAGCGTTGCCCTTGGCGATGCCGGCGTGGTAGCGAGCTATCTCGTGACCTGGGTGCCCAATCGGGATGAGGGAGACTTCCAGCTCGAGCTGGTGCCGCTCTACTGAGTTGGCAGCGACGTCTCCTCTCCCCATAAATCCAGCCATGACTTCGAAAACCTTCTACATTGAGAACCTCGGCTGCGCCAAGAATCAGGTGGATGCCGATATTATGGTCCACGCCCTCCAAGCTCAGGGCTGGCGACACGTCGAATCCCCTGAGTCGGATTCCGCAATCCTGGTGAATACTTGTTCCTTCATTCGAGAGGCCAAGGAGGAGTCGATCTCGAGCATTCTTGCGCTTCGCGAGCAGTATCCAGGTGCGACGCTTATTGCAACCGGGTGCTTGGCCCAGCGCTACGGCGCGGAGTTGGCTGAGGACCTCCGGGAAGTGGACGGAGTCTTCGGCAATCGAGCTCCGGCGCAGATTGCTCGCTATCTCCGGGAGGAGTTGCCGGCGGGGAATCGCCTCCTAATTCCGGAAGAACGCGGTCTGGACGCGGAGCGGACGAACCGTTTCTCGTATCCAGGAAGTGCCTACGTCAAAATTGCCGAAGGCTGCGATACTCGCTGCGCCTTCTGTGCCATTCCCGAGATTCGCGGGCCTCTGGCGAGCCGGCGCATCCCGGACATTGCGCGCGAAGTGGACGGGCTTCTTGCCGAGGGCGCCCGAGAGATCATTCTGGTGGCGCAAGATCTTACCACCTTCGGCCGGGACGGCGGTGGCCCCCCGCGATCTGCAGAGAGCCCCGCGAACGACGCAAGCGGGGCGCCTCGGGAGCATCTCATGGCGCTCCTCGAGGAGCTTGCCCAGCGAAGCGGCGACTTCTGGCTTCGTCTGCTCTACCTCTACCCGGAACGCTTTCCCCGGGAGCTCTTGGAGCTGTGCAGGCGCGACGCTCGGATTGTTCCGTACTTCGACATTCCATTTCAGCACGCGAGTCGCGAGGTCCTCCGGGGCATGTCGCGACCCGGAGACGGCAGGCGCTTCCTCTCCCTGGTCCGGGAGATTCGAGACGCCGTGCCGCAGGCAGTGATTCGGTCCACCATTATGCTCGGTTACCCGGGAGAGACCGATGAAGCCTTCGGGGAGCTTCACGACTTCATCCGGGAGGCTGAGCTCGATTGGGCCGGATTCTTTGTCTACTCGCCGGAGGAGGATACGCCGGCGTATCGGTCGCGGAAGATCGGACCGCGCGTGCCAAAGAGCGTAGCGCGGCGGCGGAAGTCGCTGTTGGAAGAGACGCAGGGCGAGATTACCCGGCGGCGCCTCGACCGCTTCATTGGCCAACGGCTGTCGGTGCTGATCGAAGAGAACGTCGCCGGAGAGGAGCTTGCGATTGGGCGTTGTTACGCCCAGGCTCCGGAGGTGGATGGGCTCGTGGTCGTCCGGACCGAATCCGCCGCCGCCGGCTCCGTGGGGGGCAAGGACAGCGCCACCGGGCACACCCCAGCGGTCCAACCGGGCGCGGTCGTTGACGTTCTCATAACGAGACGCAACGGTATCGACCTTGAAGGGGTCCCGGTAGCCTGATATACTCCGCCGCGCTCATGAGCTCACACGAACCCGCGGCGGCCGGTCCCCGTATCCCTCCACGCATAGTCGTCTTCATCGGTGTCTTTTTCGCGGCCACTTCGGTCGTCTTGATCAAGGCGTCCGGGGCGCACCCCTTGGCAATTGCCTTTTACCGAATGCTCTTTTCATCCCTATTGCTCCTTCCCCAGCTCGGTCCTTCGGGTGTGAGACGAATTCGCCGGATGACCGGCCGCCAGATCCGTCTCTGTGTGATTGGGGGCGTTTTTCTGGGTGTTCACTTTGCGACGTGGATCAGCTCCTTGAGCTTCACGACCGTGGCAAGTGCGACGGTCCTGGTGAACACTCACCCGGTTCTTGTCATGATCTTCGGACTGCTCTTTCTCCGGGAGCGTCTTCCGTGGGACGCCGCCGCGTGGGTTGTGCTGGCCCTCGCAGGGAGCGTGTTCCTCTCCCTCAGCGGCTTGCAGGGTGACACCGGGCAGATTACCGGCAATCTCCTGGCCTTCGGCGGCGCCGTCGCCGCGGCAGGCTACATGCTCGTCGGGAGGGCGGTCAGACAGGACCTGGACACCAGGGTATATACCGTTTTTGTCTATTCGGTGAGCGCCGCGGTCTTGTTCGTGATGGTCCTGGTGGGGGGCGTTCGACTTGGCGGGTATCCGTGGTACGAGTTTGCCATCTTCGTCGGTTTGGCCGTGTTTCCGACACTCCTCGGACACAGCCTGTTCAACTGGGCACTGAAGTACGTAAAGACCTCCCTGGTCTCAACCGCAATCCTCGGCGAGCCCATCTTCGCCTCTATCATGGCGCTGTTCATATTCGGTGAGGTTCCGGGAGTCTACACCCTCATTGGCGGCCCGGTCATCATTGTGTCGATCTATCTCTTCACGCGCGCGGAGAGCCGCTACGCTCGCCGCCACTCGAGGGGCATCGCATGACGGAAGGCTACCTGACGACCCTAAACGAGGAGCAGCGCCGCGCCGTGGAGCACCACGGCTCTCCGCTGCTCATTCTTGCCGGGGCGGGATCGGGGAAGACCCGGGTTATCACGGTAAAGATTGCCCACTTCATTCGGTCCATGCGCGTGGACCCCCATTCGATTCTTGCCGTGACCTTCACCAACAAGGCGGCAAACGAGATGAAGGAGCGTGCCGCCGAGCTCAGCCCCGCTGCGCGGGACACCATGATTCGCACCTTCCACTCCTTCGGTGCCTGGCTGGTGCGGCGCAACGCCCATCTCTTGGGCCTCTCCTCCAATTTCACCATCTATGATGATGATGATGCCGTCACCCTCCTCCGGTCGATCTACCCCGAGGAGAATCGCGGCACACTGCGGCAGTACTATCGGATGATCAGCCGTGCGAAGGACTACGGCCTCGAGCCGGATGACGATCTCTCGGTGGTAAGCTCCGACCCGGAGCTGCCCGCCCGATATGGGGCCTACGAAGAGCGGCGGCGACAGATCGGCAATCTCGACTTCGGAGACCTCATTCTCTATCCCATCAGACTCTTGCGTGACGTTCCCGAGGCGCGACGGCGTACCCAGGAGCGCTTTCGCTTCATCTTTGTCGATGAGTACCAGGACTCCAACGTTGCGCAGTATGAGCTCCTCCGGCTGCTCTGCGACGAGAAGACCTATGTCTGCGTGGTTGGCGATGACGACCAGTCGATCTACCGCTTCCGCGGCGCCGAGGTGCGCAACATTCTCACCTTCCACGAGAGCTTTCCGGAGACGGAGGTCGTGCGCCTCGAGGAGAACTACCGTTCCACCGGATCCATCCTGGACGTCGCGAGCTCCGTCGTGGAGCACAACGAGGGACGTCTGGGAAAGACCCTCTGGACGCGTCGCACCGGCGGTGCGCAGCCCACCGTTGCGCTCCTCCCCGACGACGAGGCTGAGGTGCGCTACTGCATCGACCTCATCAAGCAGCCGCCGGAGGATGAGCGCGGCATTGCGAAGGGCGAGACCGCCATCCTCTACCGTACGAACGCGCAGTCGCGGCTCTTCGAGACCGCGTTCCTCCGAGAAGCCATTCCGTACCGAATCGTCGGGACCCTGCGCTTCTACGAGCGTGAGGAGATCAAGGACGCCATTGCCGTTCTCAAGCTCGTCGCCAATGAGCACGATGAGGTTGCCTTCCGCCGCATTGTGAACAAGCCCTCCCGCGGGATCGGCGCGGTTACGGAGACGAAGATCATCCACGAGGCGGTGCGCCGAGGTGGTAACCTCATCGAGGCCTGCGCGGAGGCGGGGAGATACCTGTCCGCTCGGGCGGCCAAGGCGGTTGCAGGTTTTACCGCTACCTATTCCGCCATCCGGGAGGCCCTTGCCGGCGACACGCTCGCAGCGTTCGTCCAGGAGATCATTGATACCTCCGGTCTCGGTGACTATCACGGTCGGCACGACGAGGTCGCCGGGCGCCAGCGCCTGCAGAACCTCGAGGAATTGGTGAACGCGGCATCGCTGTACCCCGGGACTCGGGCCGGTCTGATAGATTTTCTCGAGAGTATTGAGCTCGACAGCGCCCGTGAAACAGATGAGGGAGACCCGGACCGGGTGACTCTTATTACCATGCACAACACGAAAGGCCTCGAGTTCGACCGGGTGATCGTCACGGGACTCGAGGAAGGGCGCTTTCCTCGAGGTGAAGAGGAGTCGCCGGAGGAGATCGAGGAGGAGCGGCGCCTCTTCTACGTCGCCGTGACCCGTGCTCGACAGGCGCTGCACCTCACGGCGGTCCGTTCGCGGCGGGTCCACGGCCGGACCTTGGAGCTGCTGCCGTCGCGCTTTCTCCGGGAGATACCGGAAGACTTGCTTGCCTACGCTGGGCGCGGCGCCGGCGGGCTGGGGCAGGCGGGCGCCGGGGGTTTTGCGCAACTGGAAGGCGAGTATCCTCCGGGGACCTACGTGTACCACGACGACTACGGAGCTGGTGTGGTGGTGAAGAGCTTCTTTCGCGGCGTGAACGAAGTCGTCCTTGTCCGCTTCGAGACGGGATTCACGGGGCAGTTCATTCCCAAGTACACGCCCCTGGAGCGAATCAGCGGCGATTTTTGAGAGTGCCGGCTGCCCGGGGCGGCAGGTCGTTGGACTCAGTGGCATTTCTGCCGAGAATCTACACAAGGAAAGGATTGTGCCGTGGCTGAGTTCCTGACCGAAGGCGTCGTCATCATTCTCAGTAGACTCGTGTTCGGAGCAATCGCTGCGTTTCTGGCCATTGTGCTGTGGTCGAAGACCCGGGACAGTGCGTGGATGTTCGTCGTCATTGCCACGATCGTCGCCTACGGAGACGTTGTGTACGCAACCCTCGAGACGCTCGGTCTGGTGGAGGCGGACATTCTGGTGCTCGGTGGTGTGTCGGTTTTTCGGGTCGTTCTTGCCAACCTGCCGACCATCTTCTACGCAATAGCCTTCGGGATCATGGTCTTTCGCCGCTATCCCAGTTGACACTCAAGTGAAAATCGATAGGCTAAGGCCACTTAATCCTAAATACCCTCAGCGGAGGCCGTGATGGTAGCGTTACTTGTTGGAATCGTGTTCGTACTCTTTGCAGTTTACTCTGTGCTGCCGGTGGGCTGGTCCTTGCAATGGGGCCCCGAGGTGGTGACCTTCCTCCAGGGCGGCGTCCCGATAATCGCGTTGTTCATCGGATTGATTGCCGTCTTTATCGGCATTGCGGACATCAAGGATCGCATTGAAGCGAAACGGGAAGAGAAGGCCGAAGAAGAGGCGGGTAAGTCGGAAAGCTGAGCCCCGACCCGACTCGTAATTCCTTTCCACACAAAGGTCGACCCAATCGGTCGGCCTTGACTTTTTTTGGGGCCCGTGCGAATTTACACGCTCGCGCGTTGCACCCCAATCGAGGAATATCTGGAATATGAGAACGCTCTACGTTAAGGAAACAGAGATCGAGCGCAAGTGGCATCTGATTGATGCCGACGGCGTCACGCTCGGACGCCTCGCGACAAAGGTCGCCACGCTTCTCCGTGGCAAGCACAAGCCCTACTTCACGCCCCATCAAGAGCTCGGGGATTACGTGGTCATTGTGAATGCCGAGCGTGTCAACGTGACCGGTCGAAAGCGCCAACAGAAGATGTACTACAAACACAGCGGCTATCCCGGCTCCCTGCGTACCGAATCCTTTGCGACCATGATCAAGCGGAAGCCGGAGCACGTCGTGGAACACGCAATCCGCGGCATGCTTCCGAAAAACCGCCTCGGTCGCAAGCTCTTCAAGAATGTGAAGGTATATGCCGGACCCAGCCATCCGCATCAGGCGCAGCAGCCGGAAAAGCTGGAAATTACGGTAGAGGAGTAGACAGTGGAACAATTCCTAGGAACCGGACGCCGAAAAACTTCCGTTGCGCGCGTCTACCTGCGCCCCGGAAACGGTGTATATAGCGTTAATGGTCGTGAGCCGAGCACCTACTTCAGCACCCAGGATCACGTATACGTGGTCAATCAGCCCATTGAGGCCATCGACGGTGCCGGCAAGTTCGACGTGCAGGTAACGGTTCGCGGCGGTGGGAAGGCCGGGCAGGCGGGAGCAATCCGTCACGCCTTGGCTCGCGCCCTCGTGAAGTTCGATGAAACCAATCACTCAGTCATGCGGGCCAACGGCTTCTTGACGCGGGACTCTCGCATGGTCGAGCGCAAGAAATACGGACAGCCCGGTGCTCGAAAGAAGTTCCAGTTCTCCAAGCGATAGCGGCACGGTTCAGAGCGCATCGCAAGAAGGAGCCTCCGTGTGTATCAAACTCACGGACGGCTCCTCTTTTTTTGTCTCCCCAAAAGATCAGCAGGCGCTCGGGGCGCGAGCGGGCGTCGAGGTCTCGCTTCGTGACCTCAGCGGACGAGCGTACCGCCACGCACTCGACATCGCCTATGCGAAGGCCCTCGATCTGCTGGCGCGTCGCGAGCACACTGCTCAAGAGATTGCCACCAAACTCGAGCGGCGGAACTTCGATCCAGAGATCATTTCCGAATGTGTCGCAAAACTCAAAGACACTAATTCTATTGATGAGACGCGCTTCGCTGAATACTATATAGCAAGTAGGTTGCGAAAGTCGCCGCGGGGACGTGTCGCGATCAGGGCCGAGTTGGTCCAACGCGGTGTGGACCGACACACCGCGGATGCGGCAATATCATCGTATGAGGCGGAGAATCCGGGTGCCTTCGATGAGTCGCTCAGCCGCGCGGCGGAGAAAGCCGCCCGGGATTCTCCCTCACGGGAGACGTTGGCGCAGCGTCTGGCGCGACGGGGATTCTCGGCCGCGGAGGTCGGCCGGGCGATAGAGGAATTCGGAACGGATTGAGCTTACATTCTGGATAGAATTCATATATGCTTAGGGAATACCCTGGTGTGAATCTGCACAAAGGAAGAAGGAATGGCTAAGACCGACAAGAAAATCAGAATCTTCTCCGCCCTCGAAGTTGCAAACATCTGTGGCGTGGTGAATCAAACCGCGATCAACTGGATCAAGAATGGGTATCTCAAGGCATTCACTACCCCTGGAGGGCAGTATCGCGTCTACGCCGAGGATCTGGTGAAGTTTCTTCACTCTCGGGGGATGCGAGTTCCGGAGGAGCTCAACGCACTTCTTCAAGGCCAAAACGAGATTCACAGCGTCGTGATTGTGGATGACGACCAGGACCTGAACAATCTCATGAAGGAGTACCTCGACAAGAAGTACCCGGATTTTCAAATTCAGCAGGCCTTCGATGGCTTCGAAGCTGGGCGCATCATTTCTGAGACGAAGCCCGGTGTCATTCTCCTGGACATCGATCTTCCCGGCGTCGACGGTCACAAACTGTGTCGTCAGATCAAGGCGGACGCTTCCTTCGGCAACCCAATTGTGATTGCGGTATCGGGGCTCGACGATCCGGACGAGGAAAAACAGATCATGCGGGACGGGGCTGATGCATTCATTCCCAAGCCCCTGGATCTGGACAAGCTTCCCGAGCGCATAGATGAGTTGGTGAAAGCGCGAAGCAGCTGAGCGCGTTTCAGAGGGAGCCATGGCACGGAAAGAAGAGACTTCGGTCCTCATTGTCGAAGACGAAGACGCGATCCGGCTCACGCTCCGGGACTACTTGGAGGCCACGGGCTATCAGGTGCTCGTAGCGTCCGACGGTGTTGGCGCGATCAAACAACTCCTCGACCACGACGTTGACGTGATCGTGAGCGACTATCGCATGAACGTGCTTGGCGGGGACTACTGGATCAAGTTTCTCCAGGCCTACTGCTCTGAGAAGGTTGTTTTTGTTACCAGCGGGTTCTTACGTCCCGAGTTCTCTATACCATTCGAGGTATTGTACAAGCCCTTCGACTATTCCGACCTTGAAGCCATGATCGCCGATGCTATCGGCGCCTCGTAGAGGAGGATCTTCATGGCGGATGAAAGACTTCTCGCCCTTTCGGCACGTATTCACGGACGCGTTCAAGGCGTTGGTTTCCGCATGCAGGCGCAGAGCCGAGCGACCCGCTTGGGTCTAACCGGGTGGGTGCGCAACGAAGCGGATGGCTCCGTCAGAGTGGAGGCCGAGGGCCCCGAGGACGCGATTCACAGCTACGAACAGTGGTTGCAACAGGGGCCGCCAGGCGCCCGCGTGAGCACCGTCGACGCTCACACGGGACCGGCGGAGGGGCGGTTCCGGCGTTTCACCATTCGGTAAGCGCCGCGACGGCACCGCCCTCGAATGGTCTACTTCTTGATCGAATAGAAGGCTTCTCTTCCTGCGTACGATGCGTTTCCTTCCAACATGTCCTCGATCCGCATGAGCTGGTTGTACTTGGCCAAGCGATCGGAGCGTGACATGGAACCCGTCTTGATCTGACCAGTTTCAAGGGCCACCACCAGGTCGGCAATGAAGTCGTCCTCGGTTTCGCCGCTTCGGTGGCTTACAATGGCCGTGTAGCCGGCGCGCTTTGCCATCTCGACCGCCTCGTAGGTTTCGGTGAGGCTGCCGATCTGGTTGACCTTTACCAGGATCGAGTTCGCAATTCCCTCTTCAATGCCTCGAGAGAGGCGGCGGGTGTTGGTAACAAAGAGATCGTCGCCGACCAGTTGCACCTTATCGCCAATCTTCTCCGTCAGCGCCTTCCAGCCCTCCCAGTCGTTCTCGTCCATGCCGTCTTCAATTGAGATAATGGGGTACTTGCCGGCCCAGTCGGCCCAGTAGGATGCCATCTCTTCCGAGGAGAGCTCGCGTCCGTCGGACTTCTTGAAGATGTATTTCTTCTTCTTGGCGTCGAAGAACTCCGAGCTTGCGGGGTCGAGGGCAATCATCATGTCCTCACCGGGCTTGTAGCCGGCGCGCTCAATGCCCTGGATGACCGACTCGATGGCTTCCTCGTTCGACTTCAGATTCGGGGCGAATCCGCCCTCGTCTCCGACGTTCGTGCTGTGGCCGTTCTCCTTGAGCAGGGCCTTGAGGTTGTGGAAAACCTCCGCAGTCATCCGAATGGCGCTGCGGATGCTGTCGGCGCCCACGGGCATGACCATGAACTCTTGGAAATCCACCGAGTTGTCCGCGTGGGACCCGCCGTTCAAGATGTTCGCCATGGGAACCGGGAGGACGGAGGCGTGGTAGGCGCCCAGGTACTTGAAGAGCGGCAGTCCCAAGGAATCCGCCGCCGCCCGGGCGCAGGCCATGGAAACACCGAGAATGGCGTTTGCTCCCAGCTTTGCCTTGTTGTCCGTTCCGTCGAGGGCGATCATGGTGCGGTCGACATCGATCTGATCCGTGGCATCCAGCCCTTCGATTTCGGGACCAATCACGTTGTTCACGTTCTCGACCGCCTTGAGGACGCCCTTCCCCATGAACCGGGATTTGTCCCCATCGCGCAGCTCAATTGCCTCATGCTCGCCGGTGGATGCACCGGAGGGGACGGCGGCTCGGCCCATTGCGCCGTCTTCGAGGACGACATCGACTTCGACGGTGGGATTGCCCCTCGAGTCGAGGATCTCTCTCGCTTCAACGTACTCTATCATGCTCATTTTCTGCTCCTGAGGTGGTTGTTTGGAGTCAGTGTGTTGGGATGCCGTGGCAGTGTCAAGCTTGACCCCGCTCGGGGGCGAACCTACAATGCCCAGCATGCGCTACTCGCGCCTGCTCGCTCACACCCTTCGCGCCGCCCCTCACGGCGTGCGCTCCATCAGCTACCAATTGCTGGTACGGGCCGGCTTTATTCGGAATCTCGGAAACGGGCTCTTCTCCTTCCTTCCTCTGGGGCATCGCGTCCTTCGCAACGTGAAACGCCTTATTGCCGAAGAGATGGAGGCCCTCGGCGGGCAGGAAGTGATGGCGCCGCTGGTCAATCCCCAAGAGCTCTGGGAGCGCACCGGCCGCGCTACTGCCCTCGGCAAAGATCTGGCGCGCTTCCAGGACCGCAGCGGTAAGTCCCTCGTCCTTGCCGCCACCCACGAAGAGGCCATGGTCGAGCTCGTCCGAAACTGCCTGAACTCGTATCGCAACCTGCCGCTCCTGGTCTTCCAGTATCAGATCAAGTACCGGGACGAAGAGAAGACGCGCTGCGGTCTCATGCGCACGAAGGAGTTCGTCATGAAAGACGCCTACTCCTTTCACCGCACCTTCGCCGACCTCAACAACTTCTTTCCCAAGATGTTTCAGGCCTACAAGCGCATTTTCGCACGGTGTCAGGTCGACGTGATTCCCGCGGAGGCGGGGGTTGGATATATGGGCGGGGATCGGAGTTTCGAGTTTCTCCTAGCGACGCAGTGCGGCGACGACCTGCTCACTATCTGCGATACCTGCGGCTATCACGCCAACGTCGATATTGCCGTCGGTCTCCGGGAGATTCGCCAGGAGCGGCCGGAACCCTTGCAGCGAGTCTCCACCCCCGACTGCCGCACCATGCGGCGTCTCTCACGCTTCCTGCAGCGCCCCCTCACCGACCTCGCCAAGCCCATGGTCTATCGCGTCGGCGAAGAGCTCGTCATGGTGGTTGTCCGCGCCGATCACGAGGTGAGCACTGAGAAACTGCAGCGCGCCCTCGGGACCCCCGTGAGCGGGCTTGCCGATGTCGAGGCGATTGAAGACCTCGGCCTCGTACCGGGCTATCTCTCCCCGATTGGACTGGAGGAGATTGTGTCCGGGGACGCCGGCTCGTCCTCTATCCTTGTTGTCGTGGACGAGGTGGCGGCCGACTCGCCGAACCTGGTGTACGGTGCCAACGAGCCTGGCTATCACTACATCAATGGAAATTTCGGCCGCGACTACGACGCCGATTTGGTCGCGGACGTTGCGAGAATCCCGGAAGGAAGCAAATGCGTTCACTGCGGTCACGAGCTGTCACAGCTTCGGGCCGCGGAGCTCGGCCATATCTTTCGCCTCGGTGACTTCTACTCTCGAGCCATGGATCTCTACTTCCGAGGCGAACGGTCGGAGAAAGTCTACCCCTTCATGGGCTCCTACGGCATTGGCCTCGGGCGGCTGATTGCCGGGATCGTCGATCAGAACCACGACGACCGCGGTATTATCTGGCCCGGCGAGCTTGCGCCCTACCCCGGATTTCTCATGGCAATCGGGCGCTCGCCGACGGTACGGCGGATCACCGAGGCCTTGTACGAGGATCTCGGCGACTTGGTGCTCTTCGACGACCGTCACGAGTCCATTGGAACGAAGATGAAAGATGCCGACTTGATCGGGCTGCCGCTACGGATCGTTGTTTCCGGACAGACCGTTCAGGATGGAACGGTCGAAATCCGCCTGCGCCGAAGCGGCGAAGAGCGACGCGTCCCGGTAGAGGACCTGGGCGAGATCCTCAATGAGCTGCGCAAGGAGACGCCGCATGGCACCATTTGAGCTGACGGAAGAGCTGATCTCGGAAGTCATTTTCGCCATGGAGGACCAGAACACGGATTGGTTCGTGGATGTGACCACACGGAGGCTGATTTCTCAAGAGGAGATTGATTCCCCCTCACACCAGCGCTACGTCCCCGTTCCCGTGTGGGAACCAGCTCACGGTTTCCAACTCATGGAGCGCTTCGTCGAAGGGCTGCACAACGCTGAGCTCCAAGCGGCGCTTCGCGACGCCCTCGCGGCGCGGCGCGGCGTCTTCCGCCGTTTCAAAGACACCCTTCGGGAGTATCCGGCCTTCGAGCGCCGGTGGCACGCGTTCAAGGACCAAGAGATGCGGAGCATCGTCTTTGAGTGGTACAACGACCTGCGCTCGAGCTGGGGATTGGAGCCGATCGAGATACCGGAGGAGCCGCCACGGGAGCTCCTGCTTACCGACGTCGACGTGCGGGAGCCGGGGGAGGGGGACCTGGCCGAGCTCGAGGAGATGCGGCACGCCGCCCGGGAAGAGCTGCTCTCGGACCATCCGGAGCTCAGCGTCTTTCTCGGTGACACGCTTCATCGAGCGCAGGAGCCTGCGCCCCTCGGCGAGGAGGGAAGCGGTCGCGCGTTCGTTGCAGAGGCCGCCGGCGGCGGCCTCTGCGGCTACGCCAGTGGCAGGGCATGTGGCGCGGCCAGTGGCGGGGCCTATGGCGCGGCCACCTCGCTCGAGGAGATTTTTGTGTGGTCGGAGTATCGCGGACTGGGCATCGGCAAGCTTCTCTTTGAGCGATTCATCGAGAGGTCGGGGATGCCGGGAGGCGGGCGGCCGCTCATTCAACTCCTCGGCGGAGCAGCAGTGTTGGCGCCTCTCCTTTCGGAGGACTATCAGACCGTCGGCGTCTTTCTCCGGCCATCATCGCAGGGGTGAGGCGGAGCGCACCCGGTCATTGGCGTGGAAGCCGCGCTTCGCGCTCCTCTTCGGCTTTGCGGTGTAGCCGACGTAGCCGTTCTTGCACTTCCGTGGCGACAGCCTGTTTGGCCGCCGCCCCGGTCGACTCGTGACCTCGTATCTCGTCTCGAAAACTGCGGCAGTCAATAATGTCCCCGGTGTGGTAGACCACGACATCCTGCACCACCCGGTCCTGGGTCATTTCCCCGCCTTCGGCGACGTGGAGTACGTTCCCGGCGATCCCGATCAATATCATGTAGTCGAAGCTCTTGATGTAGGAGTCCACCGTTGTGAGTACGCGGGCGGTATCGGGGCTCGAGGGACGGTATCGCGTTCCGGTTGGGAAGACAAGGATCAGGTGGCCCTGATGTTTCAAGCGTACCATCTGCCGCAACGCTGCGTTATTGATCTCCTTGGCCCGGTGCGCCTCCTCGGCACGTTCATCCGGATTGGAAATCGCCTCCAGGCTCCGTGACGGATAGATGACAAGCCGGCTGTAGGCCTCGGTAAACGCGCGGATGAAGTCGCTCTCCATGTTCAGTTTCATGCCCGCCATGGACGTAATGGAGTTCGCCACTGACGCGCCCTCCATTCCATGGCTTTCGAGGAAGTAGCACAGCCCCGGAATATCGAAGTTGCTGTAGTGCTCCATCAGAACCAAGCATGACGCGCCGCCCTGGCTGCGGTCGTGGAGCTCTTTGAGCTCCTCGTGGCCGATGATTCCACTGCCCGGGAGAACGAGCGTCTCGATAATCTTGTCGATCAGGGGCCGGTTCGTCATGTTCGCGGGCTGGTACACATTCTCCGGAGCGATTTCCCGGGGGGAGCGTGAGTTTTTGATAAGCTGAGTCGTAATATTCTCGAAACCTTCGCTGATAGACGGCATGGCTCCTCCCCAAGAGCGTTGGTTGACCCGGTCCCAGTATTAACCGTATCGGCGTGCGCGATACTGTGTCAACGCGATGTACAGCGTGCGCTCACGGAAACCTCACCAAAACGCCCACTTGGCAACCGACGAAATTCAGTGTAGTCTACGCGATCAAGTATCCATATAAATGCATCCTAAAGGAGGACCGCATGAAGAAACTACTTAGCGTGCTATTGATGGCGCTTATCGCCGTCACCGCGTTCGCCGGAGGCCAACAAGCCGAGGGCGAGGGCGAAACAATGGAAGACGTCGAGTTCATCATTGCAAATGGTGCAGAGCCCGAGTCTCTCGATCCCCATCTGGTATCCGGTGTCCCCGAGCATCGCATCTACAAGGCTCTTTTCGAAGGTCTTGTACGTTATGATCCTCGAACGGCAGAGCCCCTCCCCGCAGGCGCGGAGAGCTGGGAAGTCAGCGAGGACGGCACCGTCTACACCTTCAAGCTCCGCGAAGATGCGGTTTGGAGCGACGGCACCCCGATCACCGCAGATACCTACGAGAAGTCCTGGATTCGCATGGTTGACCCCGAGACCGGCGCTCCCTACGCATGGTTCCCCTCCATGTTCGTTGAAGGCGCTGCGGAGTTCAACGCAGGCGAGGCAAGTGCCGACGACGTCGGTGTCGAGGCAATCGATGAGTACACCTTCCAGGTAGAGCTCGTCGGTCCGCTCCCCTACGCAATTGGTGCAATGGCTCACTACTCCTTCTCCCCCGTACCGCTCCATGCGATCGAGGAGTACGGAGACGCGTGGACTCTGCCCGAGAACTTCGTGGGCAATGGAGCCTACGTGCTGGATCGCTGGCAGCCCCAAGAGGACCTCAGTGTTGTGAAGAGCGATACCTACTGGCGGGATGCGGCGGGCAACGCGAATCGCGTTACCTTCATCCCGACGGACGACAACAACACCATGCACAACATGTTCCTCAACGGAGAGGTTGACTGGACGACCACGGTTCCGACCGACCAGATCCAGTCCGCTCGCCTCCGCAGCGACTACCACGTAGCGCCGTACCTCGGAACGTACTACTACGTCTACAACACCACTCGTGAGCCCCTGGACGACGCCCGCGTACGCCGCGCTCTCGCAATGTCTTTCGACAAGCAGGAGATCGTCGAGGTTATCACTCAGGCAGGTCAAATTCCGACCGATGCCATGGTCCCCGACATGGAAGGCTATCCCGGCATTGAAGGAAACGAGTTGGACGTCGAAGAGGCTCAGCAGCTTCTTGCGGACGCCGGCTACCCCAACGGTGAAGGCTTCCCCGAGCTGGCCATCCTCTACAACACCAACGAGGCGCACAAGAAGGTTGCCGAGTACATCCAGCAGCAGTGGCTGGAGAACTTGAACATCGACGTCACCCTGGAGAACCAGGAGTGGCAGACCTACCTGGCTAGCCGCCGGGCAGCTGAGTTCGACATTGCTCGCGCAGGGTGGATCGGCGACTATCGTGACCCGAACACCTTCCTCGACATGTTCGTAACCGGCGGCGCCATGAACGGCGGTCGCTTCTCCAGCGATCGCTACGACGAGCTCCTCGCTGAGGCAGCCCGCACCCCCGCAGGGGAAGAGCGCTACAACATGATGGCAGAGGCCGAGAGCATCCTCGTTGAGCAGGAGCAGGCCGTGGCACCGATCTACCACTACGTCTCCGTCAACATGATTGACACCGAGACCTGGGGCGGTTGGTTCGAAAACGTCATGGACCAGCACCCTGTGTCCGCCGTCACGCGCAACTAAGCGCACCGGCAATTGCCACTTTCACGGCCCCCGGATACCCGGGGGCTTTTTTGGCTCCAGTCATTTCGTGTCGGGACAAGGCATGAAATTCTATTGAAAAGAAACCGGTCACCGGGTATATTAAACGGCCACGATATGCGGGGGCGGGGCTCTGCGCCGCTGCCTCCCAACTTCCTTTGGCACATTCTTCTTGAGGTTACTACATGACACGGTACGTAGTTCGACGCGTAATAGGGTTGATACCTACGCTCTTCATCATTATTACCATTACGTTTTTCCTTATTCGTGTTGCTCCCGGTGGCCCCTTTGCCCAGGAAAAAGAACTCCCCCAGCAGGTGCTCGAAAACATTGAGGCAAAGTTCCACATGGACGAGCCCATGATCATGCAGTATGGGCGCTACGTCTTTGACGTCATCCGTGGTGATCTCGGTCCCTCCTTTCGGTACCAAGACCACGACGTGAATTACTACATTGCACAGAGTTTCCCGAACTCCATGCTTCTCGGGAGTATCTCGCTTGCGTTGGCAGTACTGCTTGGCGTCACGGTGGGAATGATATCCGCCCTGCGCCGAAACAGATTCGCCGATTACGCATCCATGTCCGTGGCGGTCATTGGAATCTCGGTGCCCCTCTTCGTGATAGGTCCCGTCCTCATGTACTTCTTGGCGCTCCAGTGGCAGGTGCTGCCAACCTCGGGGTGGATAACCGGTCGAAACGGCTGGGTGACCATTATCATGCCGGCAATCACCCTCTCGTTTCCCTACTTTGCCTACATTGCGCGGCTTTCACGGGCCAGCATGATCGAGACACTGCGAAGTGACTTCGTCCGCACCGCCCGGGCGAAGGGCATGCGTCAGTCGGTCATCGTCTTCAAGCACGTTCTGAAG
>CAYPTH010000044.1:7674-22183 GCA_964413635.1 uncultured Spirochaetaceae bacterium | reverse complement strand
CGCCTGCTATTGGCCGGTGTGGCGGTTGGAGACACTGGCCTCGACCTTCTTGCCGGGCTCGAGCTGCCGTACCGTCTCGTCCAAGTGGACCTCCACCGGCTGCGGGCAGGTTCCCGTGCAGGACACGGAGGCGCGCTCGTGACTCGCGGTGACGGTGAAGGCGGCGTCGCGAAACTGCACGATGAACGACACTTCGTCCCAGTGCTCGGGAAGGTGGGGCCGTACGTAGAGCGTGTTCGGCTCGATCTGAATACCGGTGAAGTCGTCGACGATAATGCTCAAGCTGGCGGCCATGACTCCGCAGTGGATACCTTCGAGGGTCGTTCCCCCCTGGGTGTCGTAGACATCGCTCTTCAGTGATTCCATGAACCAGCGCCAGTCCTCCTTCTCCCGATCCTCGAGATAGCCGATGAGGGAGGCGTGCACCACGTAACTCAATGTAGAGCCGTGGCTCGTGTGGGGAAGGTAGAACTCGTAGTTGCGCTCGAGGAGGGCGTAAGGATCGCCGACGGCGTGGCCCATCTTACTGAGGACCTCCGCCACCTCCGGTGGAGTTAGGAGGTACCACATCATGAGAACATCGGCCTGTTTCGAGACCTGATAGTTGTCCGGCGAGTCTCCCTCCGCCTTGAGAATCCGGTCCATCCGGCGGATGTCACCGTACTTCTCTCGATACCGTTCCCAGTCGATTTCTTTGAGATCGCGGTAGCCGTCGAACTGGCTTATGACGCCGTCCTGATCCATGACGACGGCGAGCTTGCTTACGATCTCCTTCCAATGATCGAGCTCCGTTTCCTCGAAGCCGATGTGTTCGACCATGCGCCGGCGCGGTTCTTCCTGCATGTGGTCGAACTCGGTGGCGACGCGGTCGAGGAGCCACGCCACCATGACGTTGTTGTAGGCGCTATCGCGAAACCCGCCGGCCTCGAGCGTCATCGGCGCGTCGGGATACTTCTCGTGGAACTCATCCGGACCCATGACGTGATCTATGTGGTAGCGGTCGTCCGATTCTTCGTGCTTGGCAATGCTCGCCCAGAAGCGAGCGATTTCGAGGAGCATCTCCATGCCGTATTCGTCCATGAACTCGTGGTCGCCGGAGCTGTAGTGGTACTCCCAGATGTTGTGGGCAATGGCAATGGAGATGTGACGCTGCAGTTTGCTCAAGTCGGGATCCCAGTCGCCGGATACCGGGTTGTAGTGGAGTTGCTGCGACTCTCGCTCTCCGGTGTCGGCGCTCTGCCAGGGGTAGAGGGCGCCGGCGAAGCCCTCGTCCCGGGCAATCTTTCGCGCCGCGTCCAGCCTTCGGTACCGATACATGAGGTGCGCCCGGGTTACCTCTGGGTAGTTGCGGTTGAAAAAGGGCGCGACGAAGAGCTCGTCCCAGAAGATGTGGCCGCGGTATGCCTCGCCGTGAACACCCCGGGCCGGTAGACCGATATCCATGCGCGGATAGTGATCGGGGCTAGCCGTTGTCAGAAGATGGTAAATGTGGAGGCGAGCCGCCCGTTGTGCGAAGCGGTCCCCGCGGATCCGCATATCCGCACGATTCCAGAGCTCTTCCCACCGTTCTGCGTGCTCTCGAAATAGCGAATCGAAATCGAGACTCGACAGCTTCGGCATATTGTCGTGTTCAATGGGCCAGTCGCGGTCGGTGGCAATCCACACGATCTTGTCGATGGTGTAGCTTGCACCCTCCGTCGCTGAGAAGGTGAAGCGCTCGCCAATTGCGGAGTCGTGGTGGGTCACGGCGCGGCCGGCTTCGGCTGTGCCGTGTGCCGCACCGTCGCCACCGACGCGGTGGTGCGCTTCCATGGTTATGGTCACCGCGCTGTGGTTCGTCCGGCCGGCCAGGCGAATGCCGGTATCCGAGGCGCTCGTGTCGGCTTCTTCCAAGTGGGTGCTTTCCAGCTTGCGATAGCGCTCGACGCCGTAGTTGTTGATGTTCCCGTCGAGGAGCGACTCAACGCTGACCTCACCTGAGTAGTTTAGCGGCGTGACGGTGTAGCGAAGCGCCGCAATGTGCGCTTGGGCCATGCTCACGAAACGGCAGCTCTCAATTCGGGTTTCCCGACCTTCGCTGTCCCGGAGCGTGGTGTCGTGGTAGGTAGCCGCGTTCTTGAGGTTTAGCCAGTGAGACCAGTTGACCACGGGGTGGGTCTGTGGCCGAAGGGGCGCGCTCTCCGTGGCACTCTGGTCTCCGCCGCCAATTCGCACGTCCATCCTGAGCCAATTCGGGCAGTTTACGAAGTCGTTGTTGTATACGGTGTGGTCTCCCACCTGAGTCCCGAGCGTGTTGAACAGCCCCGCCAGATAAGTGCCGGGGTAGTGAACGTTGTCGTCGGCGGGTGAGCCGGGGTAGGCGCCACGGCTGCCAAGGTAACCGTTTCCGGTCGTCGTGAGCGCTTCGCGCAGCCGCTCCTCTTTTGAATTGAAGCCGTAATAGGAGAGGCGCCAGGATGCCTCCTCGATGCCGCTGTCGAACCACTGGGCAATGCGGTCGTAGTCGATCTCCTCGAGGTCGGGGACCACCAGATCGGCGCCGCGGGAGTAGAGCCCTTCCGGCTCGCCTTCCCGGTTCACGCCGAGGACAAAGGCAAAGTTTCCGTTCAAGCCGGCGGCGACGCCCGCGAAGGCGTCCTCCACCATCATGCACTCTTTGGGTGTCAGACCCATTCGCTCGGCTGCAACGACGAATATGTCCGGCGCGGGCTTCCCGTTGAGGCCGAGCTCCGCGGATACGACGCCGTCAACCACCGTTTCGAAGAGGTCGATGAGGCCCACCGTCTTGAGGACAAAGCCCGTGTTTTTGCTCGAGGAGGCGACTCCGACATGGATGCCCCGTTCCTTGAGCTCCCGGACCAGCCGGAGCGTTGAGTCGTAGAGGTCCACGCCGTGTTCCTCCACGGCCTCACGAAAGGCGGAGTTCTTCTTGTTCCCGACGGCGCAGACCGTCTCGTTCCCCGGCTCGTCGCTCGGGTCGCCCCAGGGGAGCTCGATCCCTCGGGACTCGAGAAATCCCTTAACCCCGTCATACCGAGGTCTCCCGTCCACATACGGAATGTAGTCGTCTTCGTAGGTAAAGGATGGGTTCTCCTCGACGCCGGTCTCCTTGAGAAAGCCCTCGAAGGTCGCCTTCCAAGCCAAGAAGTGGGTCCGTGCGGTTGCGGTAATGACGCCGTCCAAGTCGAAGATGGCGCCGCGAAACTGAAAACTGCTCATGATTCGTACCCCTTCGCAAGCAAGTCGAGTCCCGAAACCAGGACGTCCGGATTCGACACGAAGTGACAGCGCGCACCGGTTTTCTGCACGCGCTTCTGGAGCTCTGAGTCGGATGTCACGAAGACCGTTGTAACCTGGGCACCGAGATCGAGTGCCCGTGACACCATAGGCACGTCGGAGGAGGTGTCGCCGCAGATGAGGAGATTCTTGCCGTTCACGTCTCGATTTAGGCTTTCCATGAGAAAGTGAACTCCATCCCCCTTGTCGAAGTGGCGCGCCTCTCCCTCGGTGACAAGGACGATCTCGAGATCCTTCCCGGTGTCCTCAATGCGGAAATAGGACTCACCGGCTTCAACTTCCTCGACGACCCCTTCAACCTCCCGCTTGAAGCGCTCGGACTCATCGGCGGGGATGGACTCGTCCACGTCCTGTCGGGCGACGGTGGTCTCGCCATGCTTCTTCTGAAGGCTCGATCCGATCAAGCCGAAGACGCGGTTCTCCGGCTCCTCGAGAAGTGCCTCCAAGCGGCTGTTGAGCTGGTCGAGTCTTTCTTGCGCCTCCGTGGCCAGGGGGTAGCTGTGGCGTTCCCCGCCGGCGCCGCGGTACTCTCGTCCCTTCGAGCCTGATAGGAGAAAGACCTCTTCCGGGCTGACTGTCAAGTCAACAATCCCGACATCCTGCAGCGGCGCCGAGGTGAGAATGATCGGGCGTTCCGAGAAGGTCTTCCCGAACCGCGTGAGATAGACCGCGTTGTACGCCGACTGAATGGAGGAGCGATACCGAGCGCAGTAGTTGTTCACCGTTCCGTCACGGTCCGTTATGAAGACATCGAAGGAGTGGGGCGCCGCGGCCGCCGGCGGTGCAGCTGCGCGCAGGAAGTCGACGAGCTCCTTCGTTTCCTCCCCGAAACGGGGGTGGAGCTCGGTAAGGTATGTTACGAAAGACGCCTCTCCCTCCTCGAAGAAGCGCAGATCCTTATCGAGCTCCATGAGCTCGTAGTCCGCTTGGACGTGAACGTGTTGCCCCTGTTCGTCGGCGAAGAGCAGGCGGCCTGCCTCATCCCTCTCGACATCTTGGAGGCGGCGTCGTGCGGTTTTGAGAGACTCGACGCGCGTCGGTTTTGCGACATCGATCAAGTAGTAATTTACCAGATCCCGCCTGAGGGGAACTGTTGACTCGAGAAGTGTGTAGAATTCGGAGAGTTGTTTCATATCTTTGCTACAACAATAGGATGAGAGGGCGGGAGAGGGCAAATCCTCGGGAGGCGGGCGCGGCGGCGAGCCCGTGGGGCTGCAGTCGGTGACTGCGGTGTGTACACTACAGCTGCAGCAGGAGGGTAGTCATGCGAACGGTGGCAATGTACCAAGTGGATGCCTTCACCAATCGTCTTTTCGGCGGAAACCCCGCGGCAGTCGTGCCCCTCGGACGCGAGTGGTTGCCCGAAACGCTCATGCAGCAGATTGCCGCGGAGAACAATCTGGCGGAGACCGCCTTTCTGACTGTCGGACCGACCGACGGCTACGGCGGCTACGGTGGCTACGGCGCCTACGGTGGCTACGGTGGCTACGGCATACGCTGGTTCACCCCGACAACGGAGGTCGATCTCTGCGGCCACGCGACCCTGGCCAGCGCTTTCGTGGTTGCCCGGTTTCTCGAGCCGGAAGAGGCGGGACATGACGGCGCCGGGGCAGCGGTAGACGCCGGCCCCGGGGTAGACGCCGGCCCTGCGGGAAGATGGATCCTCTTTGACTCCCCGAAGAGCGGGCGGCTGCCCGTTGCCGTCGAGCCGGGTGGCGAATCCTTCACCCTGGACTTTCCGGCCGATCCGGTCCGAGTTGTCTCGCCGCCACCGGGCCTCGCGGAGGCCATTGGGGTGGAGGCGGGGGAGGTCCTGGAGACGCTTCAGGGCCGAAGCGACTTGATGTGCGTTCTCTCCTCGGCGGCGCGCGTTGGCTCTCTGGTCCCGGACTATTCGGCCCTTGCAGAGTTGCCGGCGCGGGGACTTATTGTCACGGCGGCGGGGGAAGGCCCGGGGTCAGAGGCGCCCGAGGCTACGGGAAGACCGGCGCAGGCTGATTTCGTTTCCCGCTTCTTTGCTCCCCGGGTGGGCATTCCCGAGGATCCCGTGACGGGCTCCGCCCACACGACGCTGGCTCCCTACTGGGCCGACCGGCTGGGCAAGAGGGCGCTGGAGGCGTGGCAGTTGTCGCCCCGTGGTGGCAAGTTGAGCTGCCGAGTTGAAGGAGATCGCGTGCACATTGCCGGCGCGGCAAGACTGTATCTTCGCGGGGAGATTTGTATCGGACCCTAAACAACAATTTCGGCACCAGTGTGCTCAGTTTGCACGACTTGGCTTATTTGATAGTCTCGAAGCTCATGCGGCTCCGGTTTCGCCTTCGTAACATGCTTGTTAGCGCCTTGAGCCAGTCCATGGATGTGCACACCATGGTTCACGTCGCGCGTCGCATCATGGTCTCTTATGACATCCACGCGCGGACCGGCATACCACCGACCCTGTCAATTCCCAACAAGGACGCCGCGAAGCAGATAGTGGAGGATATGGCTCAGGGGGGCTACCTCCTTACCTTCGTCGAGCTCCTCGTCACCATCCACAGAAACGGCTTCGTCGGTCGGAAGTTTCGTATATCGCGGCTCCAGGACATCGTGGGGGAGCTTCTTGAAGACGGGTACCGCTTCGACCGCGAGGCGGGGACCTTCGTCGAGGACGCAGAGCAGCAGCGGACCCAGAATTGGGGTGTGCTCCAAACCGGCGTGTATTATCACGTCGGCTTTCTTGCCATCGATGTAGAGGGGAACTCCGAGCTGGTCCGGCGCCACGGAAACGAGCTCATGGACCGGGTATACGCAGATCTGCGCCGCATCATACTGCGCGCCATTGAAAAGCGGGACGGCCGCCTCTGGTATTGGGAGGGCGATGGAGGGCTGGTCGCCTTCTACCTGGGAGATGTCGGGACAATGGCGGTGAAGAGCGGTATGGAGATCATTCACGAGCTTCTCCTCTACAATGCCATGTGGAATCCACTACACGTTCCGCTCCGCGTGCGACTCGCTGTGCATACCGGCCAGATCGAGTACAGCGATGATTTCCAGGAGATCGAAAGCGCGCCCGCGATCAAAAAGGTGCACGACATTGAGGCAAACTTCACCCCGGCGAATAGTCTGACCGTGAGCCCGACGGTCTTCCACGCCCTCGACCCCTTGCTCCAGAACTGCTTTTGCCTGGACCAGGAATCCGGCGAGGCGGGATATCGCCGCTACAGTCTCGTCTTCCAGGAGCAATCGGCGCCGGCATGAACATCCACCTGATTTCCAGTAAAGGCAGGGCCAGTCTATTCTCTCATGTGAAGCGCCATGCCAATCACCGTCTGGTAAAGGTAGCCCCCGGCAAGTTGGACACCGCTCTGGCCGAGGCGCCGGAAGACTCCTTCTTCTACCTGGATGCATCCGGGTTCAAAGGGGATCACCTCTGGAGAGCCCTCCGACGAGTCGTTCGCGCCTACCCGGGACGGGTGGGCGTCTTCGATCCGGAGGGCGTTCTGAAGGACCCGGCACAAGCCTTCTTTCACGGCGTGGTAGACGTCTTGACGCGGTCTGTGCTGGAAGAGGGTGTGACGGCGGAGCGATTCGGGGAAGCACTGCGTTTCGCCGACGCCGCACCGAATGCGGACGGTCCTGAGCTCGGAGAGGCCCCGGCCCTCCTGACAGAGCCGATACATCCCCCGAACGAGATCCTTTCCGGCAGAGCCTGGGATGAGGTCGAGCAGGGACGGGAATACACATTCTGGCTTCTCTTCGCCCACCTGGACGATACGACGCGCTACACGACCCAGACCAGTGAGGCCTACGCCTCCCGCGTTGCCTCGCGGTTTCGGGAACACCTGCTCGGTGAGATGGAGCGCTTCGGCGGGCGTATTTGGATGTGGAAGCGTTTCGGCGGACTCCTGCTCTTCCCCTACGACGGGGAGCGTTGCATGCCGATCATACCCGCGTTCCGGATGTATATGAATCGCGTCATTGCGAATGTGGAGCACTACCAGTTGAAAAACCCGGTCTCCTACCGAATGGCGCTCCACGTCGGGAATACGCTCTTTCAAGACAGCGGAGAGACCGGCGACGTGGTCTCGGAAGATGTCAACTTCATCTTCCATCTGGGGAACAAGCATACGGAGGCCGGGGAAATGGCCATTACCGAAACCGCCCTTTCCTTCGTTCCGCAGGGTCTCCAGCCCTACTTTCGCGACGACGGAACGTACGAGGATAGGCGGGTGTACAGAATGCGGCGGATCGTTCCTGAGTAGCCCCGCTACTCAGAGTCTCCCGCCGAAAACTCGTCTGCAAGCAGCGCCATTCGAATGTGGTCCTCCCACGCGCCGGATATTTCGAGATAGCGGGCAGCGTATCCTTCGTAGTGGAAGCCCAGTCGGCGGAGCAGCCGCACGGAGGGCCGGTTTCGCGGCATTACGTTCGCTTCGACGCGGTGGAGGCCGACGGTATCGAAGACGTAGCGCAACGCCGCCTGAAGTGCCTCGGTCATGAAACCGCGACCGATCCGTTCCCCGTCGAGGTTGTATCCCAGGAAGCACGACTGGAACGAGCCGTAAATGATATTCGAGAACACCGCAGCGCCAATCAGCAGCCCATCCACTCGTCGACGCAGCCAGAAGGGTAGTTTGGAGCCGGAGGCGGCCTCAGCGAGGTCTCGTGCGAGTACCTGTTGCTGGTAGCGTTTGGTGAAGAAGTCGGGGGATCTTCGGGGAACCCACGGGGCGAGAAAGGCGCGGTTGCGCAGGTAGTAGTCGAGAACCTCACCGACGTCGGAACGGTCCAAGATAACCAGCTCGAGACGTTCCGTGAGGATGTGCGGCATCTCCGGGGATGTCCCCGAGCGGAGCCGCCACCCGCTTCGTCGCTTCATGGTGAAAGGCAGCATATCTCCGGTGAGGATTGAGGGCAAGGAGTCTATAATGGGCCCATGATCGCACTCCTGGCCCAAGGCCTCTCTCTCGGCCTTTCGGCAAGCCTCTCTCCGGGGCCCTTCCAGGCCTTCCTGGCCAACCGCGCCGGTCGCACCGGGACGGCGCGTACGTTGCCACTGGCCACCGCGCCTCTCCTCAGCGACGCGCCCATAATTGTGCTGGTCCTTTTCGCCCTCACATCGCTGCCGCAGACCTTCCTACTGGTACTGAGGATTGCCGGCGGCGCGTTCATGATTTATCTGGGGACCAAATCAATTCTGACGCTCCGTCGCGCAGATCCGGCGCCGGGGAACCGCGTTGATCGACCCCGGAGCGCCGCGAGCGAGCGCAGGGGTTTCGGGAGGGCGCTTCTTATGAATGCCTTGAGTCCGGGCCCGTATCTCTTCTGGAGCGTTCTTGCCGGCCCCATTGTTGTCGAAGCGTGGCGAGATTCACGGGCCGCGGCCCTCGCGTTTGTGGTTGCATTCTACCTGACGCTTGTCGGTGGCTTTATGGCGGTGGTGGTGCTCTTCGGATTCCTGTCGCGGGGTGGGGCACGGCTGACGCGATGGCTTGTGACGGCCACGGGAACGGCGTTGATAGGCTTCGGGGTCTATCAAATTCTTGAGGGTTTCGGAGTCGCGTGACCACAAGCGAGGAGGCGTTGGAGGAGCCCGTCGCTTGCGTCCCTCCTGAGCGCGCGATATCTTAGCGTGATGAGCGCACAGTTCAAAACGCTGCCGTCCGACGGTGTAATCACGGCCGTTGGGGCTCATCTCGAAATGATGGGAGACCCGACTCGACTCAAGCTCCTCTACGCATTGGAAGATCGGGAGCGGAGTGTTCAGGAGTTGGCTTCCATGTTGGAGATGAGCATGCCGGCGGTGAGTCACCATCTGCGCCTCCTGCGGGGCCGGGAGCTCATTGACCGCAGGAAAGAAGGGGCTCGCGTCTACTACCGTTTGGTCGATGTCTGTCTCAAGGATGTCTTGCGGATCGCTCGCGAACACGTAGAGGAACACCATCGTCCTGCAGAAGAAGAGTAAGCAATTGTGTACTCTTTGCCACATGCGCTTTCTCCGGCCCCGTGCATCCTCCTGCATCCTGTTCTTGCTTCTCGGTGTTTCTGCGTTCCTCTTTCCCCAAGCGGAAGACGCGGTGCGGCCTGATTCCACGCGCTCGGTGCGATTGCTGCCGGATCTTGCATCCGCGCCGGATGAGTTCCGTGGCGACCTTGCGGGGTTTTCTGAATCACTTCGAAGACGACTCGAGCTTTTTGACGAGCTTGATGTCGTCCCTCCCGGCGCCTCCGGCGGGGCGGCGTCGCCGAGGGATATTGGACTTGTTCTCGGTACCACCAGTGGCGAAATGGGCTACGAGCTTCGCCTCGAGTCCGGCGCCACGAGTGGCCGGCAGCGTATTGACCTGTCGCGGCCGGCTGAAGCGCGTTCAGTAATCCTGGGAGCCGTTCTACGGGAGCTCGGGCGAGAGGGCGAAGAGCTCGGCACGGTAGCTATCTTGCCGCAGCCGGAAGTTGCCGACCTTATCGTCATAGTTGGTGGTGCGGTCTTCCCGGCCGGTCACTACACCCTTGCGCAGATCCCTGCCGGGCGCTACCAGGTGGAGATCCTCGAGCCGCGCTTCGGAAAGCTCGAGAAAATCTACGCAGAGACCGTCGCGATCGAAGCGGGCGGGGTACACACTGTGGGGGTTGCGGTTCCGCGTTTTCTTCCGTCCGAGCAGGCGCGCTTCACCCGCCTCTTTACCTTTGTTCAGGACGGCATGACGGGAAGTGTATCCTATAGCATGGGAGAAACCGCGGCGGGCATGCTCCTGGCCTATGCGGAGCAGAGCTACAACATCCCCGGGCTGGAACCGTGGCGCGCTGAGGTTCGTGCCCTCGCAACTACCTTCCGCGTAGTGGGGGCGTACGACGCCGTGTTGGCCGATTACGACGACCCGCGGGAGTCCTCGCTCTACTCCGCCGACTCCTTGGACGCAGGAAGCGCCGGCATGCCCGATCCCGAGGTCGCCCGGAAGGGAGTGACCTCTGTCTACGAGGCCTACGCCTACTTGAACGCCCTTCACGCCGCGAGCGCTGTTGCCCGGGGCGACCCGGCGGCGGCGCGAGCACGCTACCAGAGCGCCTTGGCGGTCGACGCGAAGGTGTCGGCGGGATTCTCCCAACGTCTTCAGCAAGAAGCACGAGTCGCCGTACGTCTCGAGGAACGCTACAGCTATCTTTCACAGAGGCCGGCGTTTACCTGGGCGCACGGGGCGGGCCTTGCCGGGAGCGTGGTATCCGGAGCGGCTGCCATCCTTGCTTCAGCCGCGTCTCGGGATGATCTTGCCGTCATGTCGGGCGCTGTCTCCGTCGGCGCCCTCGTGACAAGCCTTGGGTCTTGGGTGAGCCGTGCGACGGCGCCGGAGCGCCTCTTGGAGCGCTCCTTGGCTGAGGACTTTGCCGGCCGGCGGGGTACCGCCGAGAGCATTATCGACGCGCCTCGCCCGCCGTCGACGCGTACCATTCGAACTCTCGTTACAGACTACGCTGAAGAGCGGTGAAGCCTCGTAACGTATGCCGCACCTTGTTGAAAGACGAACGGCCAAGTCCTGACCACGCCGCGACTTGGGTCGATCCTCAACCTGTAGTGTACGTCTTTGAGTTCGAATCATCGTAATCTGCGGCGACGGCGCACCACCCGCCGCACCACTACGCGGGCGCCCATTGTCATGAGATAGGCTCCTCCCGCAATGACGAGAATCACCCCCACAATTGCGGTGAGGAGCACGATGGTTACCGCGGCAAGAACGAGACTGGTAATGTAGAGCAAGCGGGTACGAGCTCCGCGGACCCGGACAAACTCCTCGTCAAAGGCAACAAACTGCAGCTTGGATGAGCAATTTTTCGCAAAGAAATTACCTACAACTTCTTGCTTGCTGAATTCCAGCGTTGTGGCGACAATGCGGGTACACAAAAAGTTGGTGCCTATGTCACGCAAGATTGGATACTGGCTATCTGAGAGCGGCGCTGTTCCGGTTGAGCGCGATCACGCGGAGACGGTTCTTGCGGAACCGGAAAAATTCGAGCTCGACCGTGAATCAGTCATGGCCCTCTACCGTTCGCACGACGAGCCGCCCGGATCCGAAGGCTTCGCCCGGGACGAGGTGATTCGGATGGCGGCCAAGAAGGGCTGGATCCGGGTGCGCATTCACAATACCGCCGGTCACTACGTCATGCTACAGGGTTACGAGCCCGAGAAGAAATTGGAGCGCATCTCCAGCTTCCTCTGCGATTTGGTCCATCGTGACATAATTGCCGCAGACGAGACCATTGTACTTTCCGATTTTGCGACCGCATCGACGAAGACGCTCCACTGGACCGACGGTGGTGCCGCTTCAGTGATGAACACGGGCTGTATGGACCTTTAGAACCGGCGCCTTTCGGGGCAGCTCATTGTCCCCTGACTGTTTTGGTCCTATCATGAGGCTGTGGAATTACCACTTCGAGTCCTCATGGTTACCAGCGAGTACGCACCATTGGCAAAGGCGGGAGGTCTGGCAGACGCTGTCGCCGCTTTGGCCTCGGCGCTCCGTGCGCTGGGGGTGGATGTTCGCGTCGTAATGCCGCGGTACGGCTTCATCGATCGAAACTCTCTCGAAAGAATTCCGGAGCCTCTCGGCGTGCCAATTGGTTTTCGGGAAGAGTGGACGGCGCTCTACCGCGCCCCGGGAGAGGTCCCGGTCTATCTCATTGACAATGAGCGCGCCTTCGGTCGGCGGGGAATCTACAATGAGGCAAACGTCGACTACCAAGACAACGCGCGCCGCTTTGCGCTCCTCTCGTACGGAGCGTTCCAGGTGGCCCGCAAACTCTCCTGGATTCCGCAGGTCATCCACGCTCACGACTGGCCCGCCGGGTTGGTCCCAGGTATCCTGAAGAGTCGCGAGGTCGCGACGGAGTTTCGAGACACCCTCGGCGTTTTCACGATCCACAACATCGGCTATCAAGGGATCTTTGCGCCGGAGGACTTCGCTCACGCCGGCATTCCCCTAGAGTGCTACGTGGATCTCGGCTACTCACACCACGGGGACTTCAATATGCTTCACGGTGCACTCACCAGCGCCGATCTCCTTACCACCGTCTCACCGAGCTACGCCGAAGAGCTTCAACGGCCCGGCTTTGCCTTCGGCATGGAGGAGATTCTGGCGCGGCGCAGAGACGACCTCACCGGGATACTGAACGGTATTGATGTGGAAGAGTGGAACCCCGGTTCCGACCCGGCAATACCCAAGCGCTACGGCGCCGCCGATCCGACCGGTAAGATGGAGGCGAAGGCGGCTCTGCAGGAGCGCTACGGCTTGCCACAGCGACCGGAGCTTCCAATCATAGGGATGATCGGCCGGCTCGCGGAGCAGAAAGGAATTCTCCACCTCTTCGGAGGCGGCGGCCCATCGGGCGGACACGCTTCGCGCGGTGCCGTGACGCAGCTATTGCTCGAGGATGATCTGCAGATGGTGCTGCTCGGTAGCGGGGATCCTCGCTATGAAGAGCGGATCCGCCGTCTTGCAGCCGAGCATACGAGCTTCGGCGCCGTTATCGGCTACGACGGCGAGCTGGCGCATCTGATCGAGGCCGGGGCGGACTTCTTCCTCATGCCGTCGGAGTACGAACCCTGCGGGCTCAACCAGATGTACTCCATGCGCTACGGTACCCTTCCGATCGTGTCGACAACCGGGGGGCTCCGGGACACCGTGGTTGACGAGGCGGAGGGGCTTTCGGCGACGGGATTTCTGATGGGGGCGCCGTCGCACGACAGCATTGTCGCTGCAGTGCGACGGGCTATCGAGCTCTACCGGACGCGGCCGGAGCGGATCTCGCAAATGCGCGCCGTCGCTATGCAGCGCGACTTCGGCTGGGAAAAGAGCGCAAAGCAATACATCGACCTGTATCAAACGGGACTCGAAAGGAGACGGAAATGAACACGGACGTGCTCTCCATCATCATGGGGGGAGGCAAGGGAACCAGGCTCTATCCGCTGACGCAGGAGCGCGCCAAACCGGCGGTGCCATTCGGCACCAAGTACCGCCTCGTCGACATTCCCATTTCCAACAGCATAAACAGCGGCTTCAAGAAGATGTACGTACTCACGCAGTTCAACTCGGCGTCGCTACATCTGCACTTGGCGAACACCTACATCTTCGACACCTTTAGCCACGGCTTTGTCGAGATTCTCGCCGCGGAGCAGACCTTCGAGCACGAGGGCTGGTACGAGGGGACCGCCGACGCGGTGCGGAAGAACCTGGTGCACTTTCGCACCCAGGAGCCGGGGTACTACCTCATTCTCTCCGGAGACCAACTCTACCGGATGGACCTCGCGAAGTTCTACGAGCACCACGTCGCCACCGATGCCGATGTAACCATTGCGTGTACACCGGTGACCCGCGAGGCGGCGGTGGGCTTCGGCATCCTGACCGCGGATCGTGATGGGTGGATTACGGAGTTCACCGAAAAACCGGCGTTGGACAAGAACATCGATCATATGAAGATTCCCGAAACCCTCTACCCTGATGCGAGTGCCAAGGCGATGGGAAAGGACTACCTGGGATCCATGGGTATCTACTTCTTCAAGGCGAAGGCCCTCGAAGAGGCGCTCGACAACCAGTACACCGACTTCGGGCACGAGGTCATTCCCCAACTGATCGGAAACGCGAAGGTGCAATCCTACGTCTTCGGCGGTTTCTGGGAAGACATTGGGACCATTCGCTCCTTCTACGAGGTCAACCTCAACCTCGCGAGCCCCTACCCGGACTTCAACTTCTACGATGAGAAGATGCCGATCTACACGCACCGCCGGGATCTTCCCCCTTCCAAGTTTACCCACTGCAGCATTGAGTACAGCTTGACCGCCGACGGCTGCGTCATTGTCGACTCTACGGTGAAGAACAGCGTCATTGGCGTGCGCACGACCATCGATGAGGGCTGCGAGCTCGACGGCGTCGTTTGTATGGGGGCCGACTACTACGAGACGGTCGGACGCATGCAGGACCGGCAGAGCCGCGGGGTTCCCACGGTTGGAATTGGGAAGAACACGAAGGTACGAGGGGCGATCATCGACAAGAACGCGCGGATCGGCGATGAATGCAGCATCGGCTATAACGATGAGGCGCGCGTCGACGGGGACTATCCGACCCATTACGTGCGAGACGGTATCATCATCATTCCCAAGAACGGCGTTGTGCCGGCGGGAACGGTGATATGAGCGGCGGCGGCAGTCCCGACGGCGCTCGGTGGGACCAACGTTACGCCGGCG
>CAYPTH010000044.1:5979-7574 GCA_964413635.1 uncultured Spirochaetaceae bacterium | reverse complement strand
CCGCTTTCGTTCTCCTTTGACGAGAAAGAACTGAGCAGCGCAAAAAAGCAGCACCTCGAAGAGAACATTGCCCTCTTTCGAGACCTCATCGTCTTCTACACGGCAATTGCGGCCGGAAAAGGCCTCTCCGGCCACAGCGGCGGACCTTATAACATTGTTCCGGAGGTACTCATTGCCGAGGGCTTCATGCGAGGCACCGGGAAGGTCGTGCCCGTCTGCTTTGACGAGGCGGGGCACCGCGTGGCTATTCAGTACGCCTTGGCGGCCATGAACGGCGAAATGCCCATGGAGAAGCTCTACCACTACCGCGCCGCCAACGAAGGGCTCTACGGCCACCCCGAGCTCGATAAAAAGCTCGGTATCAAGTTCAGCTCCGGACGTCTCGGCCACATGTTCCCCTTCGTAAACGGTGTTGCCCGGGCCAATCCCGACAAGCACGTGGTCCTCTTTGGAAGTGACGGCTCGCAACAGGAGGGAAACGACGCCGAGGCTGCCCGCCACGCCGTCGCGCACAAGCTGAAGGTCTCGGTCTTGATTGACGACAACAACGTCACCATTGCCGGGCACCCGAAGGAGTACCTCCCGGGCTTCGACCTGGCCAAGACCCTCGGCGGGCATGGCATGAAGGTGGACTCCGGCGACGGCGAGGACTGGACGACACTCTACACGCGGATCCACGGCGCCCTCACTCACGACGGTCCGAGCGCGCTGGTGAACACCCGCGTCATGGCGCCGGGAATCCCGGAGATCGAAGGCTCGAACAAGGGGCACGACGTAGTTCCCGTTGATGCGGCCATTGCATACTTGGAGAAGCGCGGCCGAAACAAGGCCGCCGACTATCTCAAGGGTGTCGAGGCGCCGAAGTCGGATTTGAGCTACGTTGGTGTCTCCGAGGACAAGGGCAGCAACCGGAAGACCTTCGGCGCCGTCATCAACGAGATTCTCGACGAGATGCCCGAGGCGGAGCGCAAATCCAAGGTCATGGTCATTGACAGCGACCTAGAGGGCTCGACGGGCTTGAACGTGATCGGCAAGGAGCACCCCGAGGTCTACACGAAGGGCGGTATCATGGAGCGGGGCAACTTCTCCGTCGCCGCGGGCTTCGGCTTCGAGGAAGGCAAGCAGGGGATCTTCTCCACCTTCAGCGCCTTCCTCGAAATGGTCTTGTCCGAGCTCACCATGGCGCGCCTCAACGAGAGCAACGTGCTCTGCCATTTCTCTCACGCAGGCGTCGACCACATGGCGGACAACACCTGCCACTACGGGACCAACATCTTTTTTGCCGACAACGGGCCCGTGGAGCTCAGCGACACCACCCGCCTCTACTTCCCCGCAGATCCCAACCAGCTGCGCGCGGTGGTGAAGCGAGTCTTCAAGGATCCCGGCGCGCGCTTCGTCTACTCCGTGCGCTCGACCGTTCCCTACGTCCTGACCGAGAGCGGCTCCAAGGCCTACGACGAAGACTACGAGTTTAGGCCGGGCAAGGATGAGGTCATTCGCGAAGGCTCGGCGGGTTACGTGGTGACCTACGGCGAGCTTTTGTATCGCGCCGTGGACGCGGTGGACCGGCTGCGGAAGGACGGCATTGATGTCGG
>CAYPTH010000044.1:0-5879 GCA_964413635.1 uncultured Spirochaetaceae bacterium | reverse complement strand
CACTAGCAAAAGCGGGCGACCGGACGGGTATCTCACAAGCCCCGTCTTGGCCGGCGGAAGTACGGCTGCCGGCATCGCCTGTGCGCGGCGCCGGGTCACCCGGCGCCGTGTTTCCGAAATCTACGCGTGGTCGGGACGTGGCTGCTCGTCTTTCGACAAGCTGAGGCATACTCACGCCTGATCGAGCCTGCAACGTACTGGCGTGAAAGGCCCGGGTTGGTGCACAATGGGCCGCAATGCGTGTACGTCGTTGGTACTTCGTGGTCGTTCCCCTTGTTGTGCTGCTAATTCCGCTGCTGTGGCCCCTCTCGAGCCGGGAGTGGGCAATCCAGTTCGACGACAAGGCCATCCGGAGAAAGGACGCCTTCCTCGATGAGGAGCGCCGCCGATGGTCTGCCGACTCGCGCCGGGACGGGCGGCCAAACATCGTCCTCATTCTGGCAGATGATCTGGGCCGGAACGATGTAGGTGTCTACGGCCATCAACGTGTTCAGACGCCGAACATTGATGCCTTGGCGACGGAGGGGGTGCGGTTCACCGACGCCACCGCCACGACGGCAATCTGTGCGCCCTCCCGCGCGGCGCTTCTCACCGGTCGCTACCAGCAGCGCTTCGGCTTCGAGCTGCAGCCCCACGAGCGCTACCCGCGCAACCGCCTCGAGTGGTTTGTCTTTCGCCACATCATCGATACATCGCCCATGGTGCCCGCTCCAATCCAGCCTACGCCGCGTGCCGGCGACATTGAGAAGCAGGGGCTGCCGCCGTCGGAGCTGAGCATTGCCGAGCTTCTCTCCGCCCGCGGCTACGACACCGCCGCCTACGGCAAGTGGCACCTCGGCTACGATCCCGACCGCTTCAGCCCCCTGGAGTTCGGCTTTGACGAGTACTACGGCTTCTATGAGGCCTTCTCTCTCTACGCGCCGGTGGACGACCCAGATATCGTCAATGTCAGGATCGATGACTTCAGCGACAAGCACATGTGGTCGGTCGGCCGCTCCGGCCACGCGGCTGTTGTCCACAACGACCGGGCCGTGACGGAGGAGGAGTACCTCACCGATGTGTTTGCGGACCGAGCGGTGGAGTTCATTCGCGGTGGCGGCGGAGCCGCTCCCTTCTTCCTCTATCTCCCCTTTAGCGCACCACACACGCCGCTCCAGGCCCCCCAGGAGTACTGGGATCTCTACCCGGACGTCGACAACGAAGTCCACCGCGCCTACTACGCCATGATTACCGCCTTCGATGACGCGGTGGGGCGGATCCTCACGGCGCTCGAGCGCGCCGGGGTCGCGGATGATACGCTGGTGATTTTTGCCAGCGACAACGGTGGGGTGACCTATCTCGGAGTCAGCGACAACGGCGAGCTCGCCGGTGGCAAGTTCTCCACCTTCCGCGGGGGTCTGTCGGTGCCCTTGATCATGCGATTTCCCGGGCGAATCCCCGCAGGTGCGGTGTACGAAGAGCCCGTGTCTCTCCTCGATCTTTTTGCCACCGCCGAGGCCGCGAGTCGGGGACCAGCCGGAGACGGCGCGGCCGCAGGGACTGAAGCGCTGGAGTTACCTCGACCAGTGGATGGGGTGAATCTCTTGCCCTTCCTCGCCCCGAGCCGTGCCGAAGCGGTCGCCCGCGGCGCGCCGCACGAGGCGCTCTACTGGCGCAGTAGCTACAACGTCGCAGTTCAGCGGGGTGACTGGAAGCTCATTCGCGATCGGCGGAACGAGATAGTGCGGCTCTATGATCTGGCGACGGATCCCGGCGAAACGACCGATTTGGCTCCGCAACAGCCGGAGATGGTGCGGCAGTTGACGGAGTCGCACTCGCAGTGGGAGCGCGGTCTTCAACCGCAAGGGTGGCCGCGGGTCATGGACCTCTACATGGACGTCTACGGCATTCGTTATTGGTTCGGGATTTAGCATGAAGGATATTCGAAATGTAGCGATTCTCGGTGCCGGGGCATTGGGGTGCATGTACGGCTCCATGTTTGTGGCGAGCGGCCGGCACATTGTTCGTTTTGTCGCCCGGGGCGACCGAGCGGCGCGACTGGCCCGGGACGGGGTCGTAGTGAACGGAAAGCCCTACCGCATTCCAGTGGCGGAACCAGTGACGGAAGGGGGTGGTTTTATCGCAGACCTGGTGGTCGTTGCGGTAAAACACCACCATCTACGGGAGGCTCTCCAGGATCTGCTGCCCGTGGTGGGGGACGAAACACTCCTCGTGTCGGTCATGAATGGTCTGGAAAGTGAAGGTATCATAGCCGAGGAGCTGGGATCGCGCGGCGTTCTCCAGTGCGTTGCCCTGGGCATGGACGCCGTCCGAGAGGGCAATGCGGTGACCTACACGACTCCGGGCTTCCTCTATGTCGGGGAACACGAAAACTCGCGCGTGACCGACCGCGTCCGTCGTGCCCAAGAGGCCCTGACCGCCGCCTCCATCCCCTATCAGACGCCGGTCGACATGCGTCGCATCATGTGGTGGAAGCTCATGATCAACGTCGGCATGAATCAGTCCTCGGCGGTCCTCGGTCGGCCCTACGGCCTGTTCCAACGCGACAGTGAGGCGCAGGCAATCATGAACGATCTCATGGCTGAGGTCGTCGCCGTTGCGGCGGTCGCGGGGGTGAATCTCACGGAACAAGACATTGCCGATTGGTACAATGTATTGGCAACGCTCTCGCCGGATGGGAAGACGTCCATGCTGCAGGACATAGAGGCCGGGCGAAAGACCGAGGTGGAGGTCTTCGCGGGATCCGTCGTAGCCCTCGGGGAACAGCACGGCGTCGCAACGCCGATCAACCGGACCTTTCTCCGCTTGATTCGGGTGCTCGAAGGGTCTGCCTAGTTGTGCACCGCGCTACTCTGCGCGGGTCGTCGTCTTCTCTACGATCTCTCGTGTCGTCTCGTTCCACATTCCATCGCGGTACCAATCTGCCATGGTTTCCAAGAACTCGCGGTAGAGCTTCGCGAACTGTTTTTCCGCCTCGGGGTCGGTTTCGCGCTTCTCGTAGAGCTCATTGAACTCCGGGTGCTGCTTCTTCCACGCGTCCTTCATTTCGCTGACCTTTTCGGGCGCCTCGATCCAGCGGATAAGCTCGTTTCCCTTCCCGTCCCAAAGGGAGATTGCGGGGATGTGGTCGTCGCCGTCGCGCTCATAGCGCTCCTTCAGGCTGGGGTGCTCGGATCCGCGGAACACGCGGAAGGGGATGCCCGCTCGAGTGAAGAGGTCGTCTAAGACACCGACGTTGCACGCCCAGTCACCGCACCAGTCTTCCGTGTTGACTGTCGCGCGCACGGGCTGCGGGAACTTGGCGGCCTCCGCCTTCAGGGTGTTGATGTGGTTCGCGTCAGCCTCGGCGTCCTGCATGAGCCGCTTGACCAGAGATCGGTAGTTGCGGATCTCGCGAACGTAGGCATCGACCTCGAGGCCTTGCTCGAAGAACTGTTCATCGAGTGCTTTCAGGTATTCCATAAGGCCTTCAAGGTAGCCATGCAAGGGCCGAAAATCAATTCGGCGCTTCCGGGTTCGCTGCGCTTTCGGAAATACGCTTGAATTGATGCGCGCAAGGCACCAACCTTGTACAAGAGTGAGGAGGCCACTATGAGTGATGCGAGTACAGTGAATGAAGGACAGAGCTCCGAGGCCCTCGGCAGAACCAATCGTGACCTGACACGACAGATTGCAACGCTCGTGTTGATTGTTCTGGGGGCGGTTGCGGCGAATGTCTTCGGCTTGCTGATCGGCGGTACGGAGACGGGAGACGTTGCGAATCAGAACTTCCAAGACTCGGTGTTCTTCTTTCCCGCGAGCTACGTCTTTGTCACAATTTGGCCGGTGATTTACCTGGGCATAATTGGATTGGCCATTCATCAGGTGCTGCCGTCCCAGGCCGGTAATCCTCGGTACCGGAAGGGCGGCTACATGCTCGCCATCAATCTGCTCCTCAACGCGGCGTGGGTCGTGGTCTTCGGAGCGCAGCTCTTCGTGTGGTCATTCGTGCTTATTCTTCCCATCCTCGCAACGGCCGTTCTGGCCTACGAGTGGCTTGGTGTCGCCAAGACTCCGCCGGTTCCCCAGGCCTACCCGACCGTGTGGGAGCGGATCTTCAAGGGTGCTGTGAGCATCTACGCAGCGTGGCTCACCATAGCCACTGTTGCCAGCGCATCCACCGCCCTGGTCGCCGCGGGGTGGAACGGTTTCGGCCTTGCCATGGAAAGCTGGGGAGTCATCATTTCTATCGTCGGTATTCTTCTCGGAGCGGGACTATTGTGGTTGTTCCGAGATCCCATCTTTGCGGTGGTCTACGCATACGCCTATCTGGGCATCTTCGTCCGGCAGTCCGGGGAGGTGCAGAGCGTTGCCCTGACGGCCATTATTGGTGCCGCAATCTTCGTCGTACTCTTTGTCGTGGTCCTGTTCCTCTGGCGCGGCCAGGGACGGGAAGTTCGAGCTTGACGTTGGCGGCCATCTGACCGTAGCGATCAATCTCCGGGGCCGGCGCCGGGCGGCCCCACGTTTACCGGCCCCACCCGGCCCCACGCGTGTCGGCGCCACCCCGCCCGGCCGGCGCTCCCCCTTCCGCATCAACAATTCTCGCACCAGCATCCCTCGTCACCCTTGACAAGTTACGCAGTGTAACTTAAATTACCCACAGACTAAGTGACGCTACGTAACTAATAGGGGCGTGGCGGAAGGATGGCATGAAATGGCGAAGGAAACTGAAGGCCCCCTGCGAGGCAAAGTTGCGCTGGTTACCGGCGCGTCCTCCGGCATTGGGAAGGAAACCGTCCGGCGCCTCCTCGCCGAGGGTGCGACGGTCTACGGCGCCGCCCGACGGGTGGAGAAGATGGCCGATATCGAGCAGGCCGGAGCCAAGACGGTCAAACTGGACGTTACGGACACGACGTCCATGGATTCCGCCTTGGCAACGATCGCCGAGCAGGACGGCGGAGTGGACATTCTCATTAACAACGCCGGCTATGGCTCCTACGGCGCCGTTGAGGACGTTCCCGGGAGCGAAGCGCGTCGCCAGTTCGACGTCAACGTTTTCGGTCTGGCCGACCTCACCCAACGGGTCCTCCCGCACATGCGCGACTCCGGCTACGGCAAGATCGTCAACATCTCTTCCATGGGCGGGCGGATCTATACCCCCCTCGGAGCGTGGTATCACGCAACAAAGCACGCCGTGGAGGGTTTTTCCGACTCACTGCGCTTCGAGGTGAAGCCCTTTGGGATCGATGTCGTCGTTATCCAGCCCGGCGTGATCAGAAGCGAATGGGGTGGGATTGCGCGTGAATCGGCGCTCACCTATTCGGGACAGGGAGCGTATGCCGAGATGACGCGGAAAGTCACACAGGTCATGGAGAGCGCCTACGCCCCCCGGAGCTCCTCGGGGCCGGAGGTCGTCGCCGACACCATCGTGAAGGCTCTGACGGCGCGCCGTCCCAAGCCGCGCTACGCAACCGGCAAGATGGCGCGCCTCCTCATGGCTACGCGGCGGTTGGTTAGCGACCGAGTGTTCGACCGCTTGGTTGCGAGGTCGTATGGCATCGCATGACGAGACAGCCTGGCGGCGTGCTCGCAGCCGAGAGAAGAAGGAGCTCCGCGTCCTCGACGTCCTCAACTCTGCGAGTGAGCTCTTTCAAGCGCAGGCCTACGACGCTATCACCATGGAAGAGATTGCACGTCGCTCGGGCTTTACTCGGCCCAATCTCTACCGATATTTCCGCACCAAGGAGGAGATCTTTCTCACGCTGGTTGATCACGATCTGACGGTGTGGATCGACGAGGTGGAAGCGGAGCTCCTCGGGAAGCCGGCGGCCGGCGCCGGCGATCACGGGGTGGCCGGCGGGGCCATCGGCGGGGGGGGGGGGGGGCCGGGCCCCCCC
>CAYPTH010000043.1:0-22222 GCA_964413635.1 uncultured Spirochaetaceae bacterium | reverse complement strand
CGTTCAAAAGAACACCAATCGCCGTCCGCTGTGGGCCGCGCCGGCTCGCGGGCCCGGGGGTGCCGGCCACTGCTACTTGGTAATCGTCGTTTCCGTGGTTGCCCCCTGTCGCCAGATCCCGAAGCGGACGTTGTTTCCACCCTCGTTCAGCCGGCGAAAGAAGCCTGCAAGGCCGTCGATACCTGAGCCGTCGACGCTCTGGATAATATCGCCTTGCCGGATGTTCGCCTGCGAGGCGGGTGAGTTGTCCGCAATTTGCACGGCAACAACGCCACTGACACGGTTGGGTACCTCGAGCTGATTGCGAATGTTATCCGTGATTCCGGCCACGATCATGCCGGGCCATAGACGGTCGGCGAGCTCGTCCAACTCTGATTCCGGTTTCCGCTGGGAAATTCGAATGTCGAAGCTGCGGCGTTGACCGTTGCGAACCACCTGAACGGACATTGTCTCGTTTGGCGTCAGGTTCCCAATGATGCGCGTGAGCTCAGAGGCGTTTTCGATCGACTGACCGTTGACGTGGGTCACATAGTCACCGGGCTGGAGTCCCTGCTCCTCGGCGGGGGAGCCCTGGTAAACGTTGAGAATGAGGGCGCCGCTCTGGTTGCCGACACTCAGCTCCTCACGGACGTTGGAGAAGAGCGCCTGAGTGGAGTCTGCAATTGAGACACCGAGCCACCCGTAGATAATCTCGCCTTCCTGGATGAAGTCGTTAACCGCCTTCTTGGCGACATTGGCGGGGATGGCAAAGCCGATGCCCACGCTTCCCCCACTCTGCGAGGCGATCCACGTATTAATGCCGACAATCTCGCCGTCGAGGTTCGAAAGCGCGCCGCCGGAATTGCCTGGGTTGACCGCTGCATCGGTTTGAATGAAATCCGTCAACGTGGGAACATTCGCGCCCTGTTGCTGCGCCTGCGCCATTGCGGAAGTTCGCCCGAGGGCGCTGACAATTCCGGAGGTTACCGTGGATTCGAATCCGAAGGGGTTTCCCACCGCGACGACCCAGTCTCCGACTCGCAGATCATTCGAGTTGCCGAAGCGTGCAACCGGAACATCCTCGCCGGCGGTGAACTTGAGCAGAGCCAGGTCCAAACGCGCGTCGCCGCCGACGAGCTCAGCCTCATACTGCCTGCCGTCGGAGAGCCCCACGTTGAGTTGGTCCGCCTCCCTGACGACGTGGTTGTTCGTCAGAACATACACGGTGTCCCCGTCCTGTCGCACAATGACGCCGGAACCGAGACCGCGGCGCGGTACCTCCCGTTGCTCCTGATCCTGCCCCTGGTCGGGCCGGCGGAAGAAGAACTCGAAGGGAGATTGGGGTACTTCAACCATATTCACAACGTTGACTTCCACGACGACCGGGAGCAACTGCTCGGCCACATTCGCGAAGGCGTTCTCGAAGCTTCGCAACTGATCCTGCGTTGCTGTTGACCCGCCGGAGCCCGCGCTTCCCGCTTGGGCAAGCTGTTGACCGTCCAATTCACTCTGTGCACCGGGTTCGGCCGTGCCGGTGGAGTCGGTCCTAGACGTAGAGTCGCTCCCGCACGCAGCGACCATAGCGACCACAGCGAGAGCCGTAATTGCAATGCGTTTGAGTGTACTGAGTTTCATTGAAGTTTCCTCCAGAGTTCAACGTATTTAGGCCAAGGAGGCTAGGAAATAATCTACATAGGGTATTAATCCATCTGTAACAAATGCGCTTGAATACGGTATAAACGTGGAATATCTATGCAGTATCGGAAGCAACGTGGGCGTTTTCGCAATGCGAATTGCTACATAGTGGGTGGGTCCAGCGGGATTGGGTTAGCAATCGCGCGGGAGCTTCGGTTCCGCGGCGCCAACCTTCTCCTGCTCGCGCGAAACCGGGAACGCCTTCAGCGTGCGGCGGCGGAGTTGTCGACCGCGCATGAGCAGGCCGGCCGGGACGGTGGCAAAGGCAACAGCGGCCGCGCCGGCGGCGGCACCGTCGCCACCATGCCGGTGGACGTCACTGACGCGGCGCAGACGGAATCGGTTCTCTCGGCAGCTGTACAGGAGTTCGGCCCGCCCGATCTGCTGGTGAACTGCGCCGGGTATGCGCGCCCCGGGACCTTTGACTCACAAACGATAGAGAATCTGGAGGCGTCTTTCCGTGTCAACGTTGCCGGCACGTGGAACGCCACATCCGCTCTTCTTGACCATCTGCGCGGTCGCGGTGGTACCATATTAAATGTATCTTCCGTCGCCGGCCTCATGGGTATTTACGGCCTCACGGACTACTGTGTGACGAAATTTGGAGTCATCGGCTTCAGCGAAGCGCTCCGCCAGGAGGTGGCTCCGAGCTCCGTCTCGGTTCATGTCCTCTGTCCGCCGGATACGCAGACGCCCGGCCTGGAACGGGAGAACACGACAAAGCCGGTGGAAACCCACGCGGTGGCCGGGGCAGCGAAGGTGTTCACCCCGGAACAGGTCGCCAAGGCTGCGCTGCGCGGCCTCGAGAGGGGACAATTTTTGATCATACCCGACGGGATGAGTAGGTTTGCACTTGTTGTAAAGAACGTGGCGCCGAGATTCTTCTTCTGGGTTCTCGACGTGATAATCCGCCGCGCACGCACCGCAACCACAAGGATGAATGAATGAGCATAACTGAGCAGCACACCTCGCAGAGTGACATATTCAAGAAGTGTTACGACTTTCGTGAGGCCCGAGAGGCGCGCGAGCACGGGATCTATCCCTATTTTCGACCCATCGAGGCCTACAAGGGCGCACGCGTTGTCTCAGAGGGGCGCGATCTCATTATGGCCGGCTCGAATAACTACCTGGGTCTTTCTCTGGACCCGCGACTTCGGGATGCCGCGGAAGAGGCGGTTGAGGTCTACGGCACGAGTTGCTCCGGGTCACGCTTCATGAACGGCACGCTTGCCCTCCACGAGAAACTGGAGGACCGTCTGGCCGCCTTCGTCCATAAGGAGCGCGCCCTCTGCTTCACCACGGGGTATCAAACGAACCTTGGAACAATCTCGGCCCTCGTCGGTCGCGGTGATCACGTCATTACCGACAAGCTCAACCACGCTTCCATCATGGACGGTATCTTCCTTACGCAGGGAATGAACAAGACCGTCAACATCCACCGCTACAAGCACAACAACCTGGAACAGTTGGAGCAGATTCTTTCCAGCATTCCTGCCGATGCAGCCAAGCTCATTGTCACGGATGGAGTCTTCAGCATGGAGGGCGACATTGCTAAGATGCCGGAGATTCGCCGTCTGGCCGATGCCTACGGCGCGCGCATCTACCTCGACGAGGCGCACGCAATCGGCGTTGTCGGCGCAACCGGCCGGGGAACCCTCGAGTACTACGGCGACTGGGATCTCGCCGATCTGGTCATGTGTACGTTCTCCAAGTCCTTCGGATCAATCGGCGGCTTCGTGGCAGGCGACCAGGAAGTCATCGACTATATCCAGCACTTTGCGCGACCGCTCATCTTCAGTGCCAGCATGCCACCGGCAAATCTGGCGGCGGCCTTTAAGGCCTTGGAGATCATTGAGTCCGAGCCGGAACACGTCCGGCGTTTGCAAGAAATTGCGGATAAGATGATCCACGGCTTCACCGAGCTCGGCTTCGACGTTGGGAAGACGGAAACGGCTGTAGTCCCGATCATCGTTGGTGACGGCAACAAGACATTCGCGTTCTGGCAGTATCTGTACGAGAACGGCGTCTACGTGAATCCGGTCATCAGCCCCGCCGTGCCGCCGAACCGAGCGCTCCTGCGGACATCCTACATGGCCATCCACACCGACGAGGACCTGCAAATCGTGCTCGATACGGTTGAGCGGGGCGGGAAAGAGCTCGGAATCATTTAGCGCGCGCCGGCAACTAGCGCGCGCCGGCGTCCCTGACAACAACAATCTTCCCGCGAACGTGGCCGGACTCGCTCATGGAGTGGGCCTGTGCAATGCTCTCGAGGGAGGGCACCGTCGTCGTAGAGAGACGGACCGTCCCTTCGACCAGCAAGTCGGCCGGCTTTGTGAGGTTTTGATGGTCCGGTCGCAATGAGAAGTACTTCAGCCGGGGTGACGGGGACCTCCTGCCGCAGAAGACAATGTGCTTGCCCCACCGTACCAGCGTTGACAGAAGCTCCGGATTGTCCGTACACCCGCCCAAATCAAGAATGACGTCAACCGCCGAGACTGCTTCAAACGCACGTTCCGCGTTGTAGTCGATCACCTCGTCCGCGCCGAGGCGCGTAAGGTACTCCGCATTGCGAGCCGAGGCGGTCGCAACAACGTTGGCGCCGGCCCACTTTGCCAACTGAACCGCAATGTGTCCGATCCCACCGGCGGCTCCATGAATGAGAACGCGGTGGGAGCCGCTGATTCGTGCATCCACAAAGAGCGCTTGCCACGCGGCCATACCCGCCATAGGCAGCGCTGCGGCCTGGATGTGGGACAGCTGATCAGGTTTCCGCAAGAGCTCGTTCGCGGGGACCGCGGTGTACTCTGCGTACGCGCCCCCGGGAGCGGGAAAGTTACACAGGCCGTAGACCTCATCCCCCGGGGCGAAGGAGGTCACCCGCCTGCCCACTTCCGACACGACACCGGAGAGGTCCCAGCCGAGCACGGCCGCCTGTCCGGCGAAGTGCTCCGCGAATGCCTCTCCCCGTCTCACTTTCCAATCAAGCGGATTAATACCGATTGTCTTGACCCCGACGAGCACCTCGTCGTTCCCGGGTTGAGGAATCTCCCGCTGCTCTGCGCGAAGCACTTCGAGACCGCCAAAGGTGCGCACCACAATCGCATCCATTTCGGTCCGAGGCCCCTGCCTTCTTCCAAACATAAGAATCCGGCCACTATACCATGCGAAAACTAGCGCGTCGACGCGCCCTGGCCGTCGAAAAGCCGGCTCCTGGGCGGCTTTCGATTGCGCGACAAAAACTTGACAAGTTTTGTTTGGTATTCCGTCGGAAATGCGCTATGTTCAGAGTCTCGGCAACGATAGAAGCCGGCCGACTGCCCCACGCTCCGCAGGTGGTGCCCGTGAAACAAGCCTCCTCACGTTGACCCGTTGGGACACTGAGCCGCCGTTGCGGCCGTCACAACGGGTCTTTTTGTGCGGGGCTCACTAGACAATGTCGAGGTCGCGGGGCGAGAGCTGGACACGCCGCCGGGCGGAAAAGCCACGGATCGCGCCGTAGATCGCCGTGGGCAATCCCGCCACAAGCAAGAGGATGGGAATGGCAAGCGGCGTCCGAAAGCCGTAGTAAGCGGCAACCAAGAGCCCGCCTCCGGCAAGAGCCGCGGCAATACCTATCCACATGACCAACGCACTCCGCCGGGCCGCGCGGCGACGCGCCGCCTCGAAGCGCTCCTCCACGTACTGCACCCAGCGGTACGCCTTCTGTAGATCCAAATCGTGGTCACCTGAGATGGCCTGCGCAATGCTCAGTCCGTCGCGGCCCGCGCGAAGACCGTCGACAACCTCCGGCACCGCCTTCTCGGCGATCCGGGCGTCTTGCTCCCGCTGCCCTCGAATGCTCATGCTTCCGGATCTCGGTGGAAAGGATTGCGCCCGCTGCGGGAGAAGCCCAGGGGAGTGATCACCCCGATCAATCCAAAGGCAATCCCGAGGCCGCCAAAGATCACCACGCGCCCCCAAAGGCCCCAGAAGTCGGCAACCCGGCTGTTCTGCGGCTTCTCCGCGCTGTAGAGGATGGGAACGGAGGCCTCTACCTCGTACGGTCGACTCCGGTGCCCTTGATCGGCGGTGAAAGTCGCCAATTCACCTTGCGGCGTTTCAAACTGTAGGATTGCGTAGAAAAGCCGTCCCGCCCCGCCGGAAGTCGCCATGAATGGCGCGGCGTTCTGTACTATCTCGTAATCAATGACAGTCGCGATAGTCTCCTCAGCCCCGGATAGGAATACGGCGGTTCCAACGGCTTGTACGGCACCAACGAGAAGGAGCAGGCCGGCTACTATCAGAAAGAACAACGATAATGTGTTTTTGATACCCATGTTGAGGAAAATATAGTGATATGCGGCGGTTGCGTGGCAAGACGGAATCATGCTTGAGTACTGCCATGATTCGAGTGAACCAGCACTACCGCAAGCTCAAGAGCAGCTACCTATTCGTCGAGATTCAACGCCGGATCGACGCATATCTCGCGGAGAACCCTAAGGGTGAGCTCATTAAGCTTGGCATTGGGGATGTAACACTCCCGCTGACGCCGACGGTGGTGGAGGCCTTTCACCGCGGTGTGGACGAGATGTCAAAGAAGGAGTCGTTCCGCGGCTACGGCCCCGAGCAGGGCTACGCCTTTCTCCGGGAAGCAATTGCCGACAAGGACTACAAGCCTCGTGGAGTGGATATCTCGCCGGATGAGATCTTCATCTCCGACGGGAGTAAATGCGATACCGGCAACTTTCAAGAGCTCTTCGACACGGACATTGCAGTAGCCGTGCCCGATCCGGTGTACCCCGTGTATGTCGACACGAACGTCATGGCCGGTCGCACGGGGCCGTGGTCCGACGCCGGTTACGAAGGTATTACCTACCTCCACGGCACCATGGACAATGGCTTCGTCCCTCCCCCGCCGCAGAGTTCCGTGGACCTGATATATCTCTGTTTTCCAAACAACCCGACCGGTGCGGTCGCCACGCACGACCAACTCGCGGCCTGGATAGAGTATGCGCGGCAACACCAGGCTCTCATCTTATTCGATGCCGCCTACTTCGCCTTTATCCGAGACGAGAGCCTTCCGCAGACAATCTACGAGATTCCCGGCGCCAGAGAGGTCGCCGTGGAGTTTCGAAGCTTCTCCAAAACCGCCGGCTTCACCGGAACGCGCTGCGCCTTCACGGTCATTCCGGAGGAGTGTCGCGCCTTCGACGAGACCGGCAAGCCTCAGCCGCTGCGGGAAATGTGGAATCGACGACACTCAACCAAGTTCAACGGCGTCTCCTATCCCGTGCAGCGCGCAGCAGCGGCGATCTACACCGAAGCCGGGGCGCGGGAGACCCGCGAGCTCACCGACTACTACTTGGAAAACGCCAAGATCATTACGCGGGCACTCACCGACATGGGGATGCGATACACCGGCGGTGTCCACTCGCCCTACGTCTGGGTCGAGGCTCCCGGCGCAACGTCCTGGAACCTTTTCGAGAAACTGCTGAGTCAAGCCGCCGTGGTCACCACACCCGGAAGCGGCTTCGGAGCCGGAGGCGAGGGCTTCATCCGGATCAGCGCATTCAATAGTCGCGACAACGTGAGCGAGGCTGTACGCCGTATCCGCAACTCACTGACCTAAAAGAGGTGTCCCATCTTGTCGCGCTTGGTGTCCAAGTACTGCGAATTGTGGTTATTCGGCGGAACCACGAGGGGGATACGCCGGGTGATTTTGATACCATCCGCCTCGAGCTTTGACAGCTTGTCGGGGTTGTTACTCAAGAGAGCCAGGGACCGAATGTCGAGAAGGGCTATCATTGACGCGGCGACCGAGTAGGTGCGCGCCTCGGCAGGATAGCCGAGGAAGTGATTCGCCTCCACGGTGTCGAGACCGAGCTCCTGTAGCCGATACGCCTTGATCTTGTTGAGCAGACCGATCCCTCGCCCCTCTTGTCGCAGATAAATGAGGGCCCCGAAGTCCTCTTTGGAAATGTAAGCAAGCGAAGCTTCCAGTTGGTCGCGACAGTCGCAACGCAACGAACCAAGTACGTCGCCGGTGTGGCATTCGGAATGAACGCGAACGGGGACGTCCTCCTTGCCCGCGACGTCACCCCGTACCAGTGCCGTGTGTTCCAGATTGTCGACTCCGTCGTAGAAGCCGTACAGGGTAAACTCACCGAAGCGCGTCGGAAGCTCCACCTTGGCAACGAGCTCGACGCAAGCGTCAGTGTGCCCACCGCGTTGCCCATCTCCATTGTGAAACCCGGAGTCACCGTGGTCCCTATCGTGACAACCCGCGTCATCTAGTGAGAAATCGAGTTCTCCGCTAAGCTTCCCGAGCAAGCCCTTTCGGTACTCTTCACTCGGAAGATCCTGGTGGCCGCTCGAGCCGTTCCCTTTGCTCATGATATCCTCTTGGTACATAATACATTTCTAACATGCTGCAGCCAACAGTAATTGCCGGCTTCGCGCAGAGCGCCGATGGACGAATAGCCACCCAGACAGGGGCCTCACGCTCCATTTCCGGGGAACCGACTACCCGCCTCGCGCATCAACTGAGAGATCATGCGGATGCGATACTCGTGGGCATTGGAACCGTACTACGGGACGACCCTGAATTGAGCTGCCGAATCCCGGGCGGCACCTCACCGCTTCGGGTCATTCTGGATGCCCATCTGCGCCTCCCGGCCGACGGCAAGATTGCCAAGACCGCGCGGGCCATCCCGACGCTCGTCTACACGACCCACAGGGGGATGACCGCCAAGCCTGAGCGAAGTGCCGAATTGGCCGCGCGAGGCATCACCCTCCGTGAGCTCCCGGAGGCCGGTCGGCGACAGCGCCACTCCGACCGCCACGCCGACACTACATGCATCGATATTCCCGCCCTCTTGGCCGCTCTATCAGAGATGGATGTAAAAACGCTCTTTATCGAGGGTGGCAGCACAGTCCTGGCGCGCTTTCTGGCTGCCAAAGCCATCGATACGCTCATCGTAGTCATGGCTCCGATCCTGATTGGTGCCGGGACACCCAGCTTCGCCTCCGGAGTTCTGCCGGAAGGAACTGTCTTGGAAACCGTCGGCATGCTCCGCGTGGGACGCGATCTCGTGTGGGAAATGAGGCCACGATATGACGGATAGACGAAGGGCTACCGCGGTGTACTTCCTAGAGCCGGGCCGCGTCGAAGCTCGTGAGATCGAGATCGAAGGCGGCGATGGTGAGGTCCTCGTCGAATCGACCCTCTGCGGCGTCAGCCACGGCACGGAGAGCCTCTTCTTCCGTGGCGAAGCGCCGGAACGCATTCCCGAGGAGCCGTTGGAGAGCTTGAATTCGGATACCGCATACCCGGTGAAGTACGGCTACATGAACGTAGGGGTGACCGAGGATGGCAACCGGGTCTTTGCGTTCTATCCCCACCAGGACCGCTTCTTTCTGCCGGCCGACAGTTTGATCACCCTTCCCGACGATCTTGCCACGGAGGACGCCGTCCTCTTGCCGACGGTGGAAACCGCGATCGGCATTCTCCACGATCTCGGACCGCGATTGGGCGAGCGCATACTGCTCGCCGGCCTCGGCATGGTGGGCCTGATTACCGCGGCGCTGCTGCGCTTCATGGGGATAGCGGTGGTCGCAGTCGATAGGGTTCCCGAGCGACGAAAGGCGGCCGAAGATCTCGGCTGCGACACCCTCGATCCACACGAGTCCCGGGAGCACGTGGACCTCGGAGTCTTCGACGGCGCCATCAATCTGTCCGGGAGCTCTGAGGCGCTGCAGCTCTGTATCGAGGCGGTTGCCGGCGAGGCAACCGTGGTTGAGGCCTCCTGGTACGGCGGCAAGGCAATAGACATCAATTTGGGCCGCCACTTCCACCACGGGCGCGTGACCCTGAAAAGCGCGCAAGTCTCAACGGTGAATCCCGCATTGCAACCTCGATGGTCGAAGAAACGCCGCTTCGACCTGGCCATGGAAATGGCAGGAAGGATTCGTCCGGGCCGATACATTACTCACCGTTTCGGCTTCGCGGAGGTCCAACGTGCCTTCGAGCTGATCGATCGCGGTGACGAAGGCGTCCTGCAGGTCGTGCTCGACCCACGGCAATCGAGATAGGAACGCCGCAAGGAGCAGAACATGTACGCCACCGGCATACGCGCACGACTTACCGTGTTTCACGCCATGCGCGGAGACTTTGGCGCGGAAGCGCATCCGCACTTTCACCCCTACCTTGTCGAATGGATCATTCATTCGGATGACGTCGATGAGAACGGCTTTGCCACCGACATCAGCGCAATGGAGGCGGTTCTCACTGCGCTCATGGACGAATTGAGCGGAACATTCCTGAACGCCCTTCCCTTCTTTCGCGAGCAACAGACGAGCCTCGAGAATCTGGCCCGCTACCTCCACGCGGAGTTGACCGAAGGCCTGCGTGAGCGTTCCGTTTCCCGGGGACGTGAGATGGAGGTGCGCATCTGGGAATCCGAGAACGCCTGGGCGGCCTACCGTGCATAGACCGAGGGCCATCCTCATGGAGCCTCCGTCACCCAATGCAACAACCGGCGGATACCGCTTCAACGCGAGCCTTGCGGGCGCTCTTCCCGAGCTCCGCCGTGTCACTGCCGCGCCGCACAGGCTGCAGAAGGTCCTAGCCCGGACCCTCAGCAACGACGGTGAGAGCCGGACCACCTTGCTCGTCGACTCCCTCTATCTCCGCCGCCCTCAAAGCTGCGGCGCCTTGCGACGGCTGAAACACGCGGGCTTCCCCTTGATTCTTGTGGCTCATCTGCTCGCGTCGCAGGAGAGCCCGGCAGCCCGGGGCGTGACGGCCGACGCGCGCCGAGAGCGCACCACCCTTGCCGTCTTCGACGGCGCAATTGCACCGAGCGAGTTTATGGCCCGGGAGCTCTCGGCGCGCGGTATGCCGCCACGGTCAACGGTGGTCGTTCACCCGGCGTCGCTTGTTGGGGGCGGCAGAAAAGACCAATCACCGCAGAGGGGCCGGCCCGTGCCGCGTCTCCTGTCGGTCGCCAACGTGACCCCGGTAAAGCACCTCCACTCAGCGCTTCCTGCATTGGCCACCCTTGGCGAGCACGCCTGGGAGTGGGAGATAATTGGCCGCAGGACGGATTCACGCTATGCGTCGCGAGTGAGGCGCATCGCCGCGCTGTACGGTGTGGCCGGGCGAATCCGCTTCCGCGGCGCCCGCTCTCCCGATCAGGTGCGCGATGCGATGCGGCGGGCGACGGCCGTGCTCCTTCCCTCGCGCTTCGAAAGCTTTGGGATGGTTGCGCATGATGCGGCTTGGGAGGGCGTGCCGATTGTCGCGTGGCGAGTCGGCGGAGTTCCCGAGGCCGTCGCTTCCCTCACGTCCCTCGGGCTTCCGGCGCTCAACGACAGCGCCGGCTTGGCGAGGGCACTCAGGAGTATTCTTTCGGGGAGCAACGTCGACCCGGAGAGGCCTTCGCGCCCCACCCGCACTGCGGAGCGCCGAGAGGCAATCCGCCGCGTACGGGCGCTGTTGCAGACTATGCAGGGAAATCCGGAGGTCCTATGAGTCAAACGAAGTGGCAGTTGGGATTCAGCATACTCGTTCTGATCCTGCTCCTCGCGGTAGCCGGGCGTGTGTATCCGCTATGGACCCAATTGGGACTCGCGCTGGTCCTCGCCGCCTTCTTCACGGGCACTTACCTGCGCTTCGGGGGGCGTCCCACCCTCCCGAACGCGATAACGGGGATTCGGTCGGCTGCAGCGGTGGTCCTCCTGGTGATAGCGCCACTACTTGGCAACGCAGGAGCCTACGCGGTCTTCGGAATTGCCGCCGCCGCGGCACTCACGGACTTCCTAGACGGTCGGGTGGCCAGGCACTTGGCTGGACCCACGGCTGAGCCGGCGGCTGGGCCGGCGGCCTTCGGCGCCATGTGGGACGCCGAAACGGATGCCGCCTTCATGGTGTCGCTGAGCGTGGTGGTGACAAACTCTACTCCGGTCGGTCCCTGGGTTTTGGCCTTGGGCGCCATTCGCTACCTCTTCGCTATTGCCTTTCTGCCCCTTGCCGAGGATCCCCCGTGGCCCAAAGCCTTCAGCCGCTTTTCCAAGTGGGTGTGCGGGATTGCGGTCGGAACCTTGGTGGGCGCCTTGTATCCCGCAATCCCGCTCCGGCTCGCAGTGGCGGCCAACGCCGTGAGCCTGACGCTCCTGGCGGTCTCCTTCGGCTGGGAGTTAGGTCTCCGGGCGGGTGGCTGGGGCATGCTGCGCACTCTGCTCATCTACTACGGAATCCCATTCCGCAAGCGCCGGCTCACCAGGTTCTACGCAGGCTTCATTGGTCCCGGCGACCTTGCCTTTGACATTGGCGCCCACGTGGGAAACCGCATCCGCGCCTGGCGAGGTCTTGGTGCCCGCGCCGTCGGGCTGGAACCCCAACCCGCCTGTGTGCGTCTCCTGCGCCAATTCTACGGGAACGATCCGCTGGTCACCATTCGGCCCGTCGCCGTCGGCGCAGAGGAAGGACGGGCGACCCTCTTCATTTGCGATGCGTACCCGACCCTCTCAACAATCGCGTCCGATTGGATCAATGAAGTCAAAGCCGTCTCCTCCTTTGCTCACGTTCGCTGGAACCGCCGGGAGGAGATAGCGGTTACTACCCTGGACGCGCTCATTGCGGCCTACGGCGTCCCCGCCTTTACCAAGATCGATGTAGAAGGCCACGAGCCTCAGGTGCTCGCCGGACTGAGCAGACCGCTACCCGCCCTGTCGTTCGAGTTTCTCCCGGCGAGCATCTCCGGCGCCTTGGCGTGCATCGATCGACTGGAGGAGCTCGGCAATTACGAGTACAACTACTCCCTGGTTGAGACCGCACGCTTGCGGGAACCCGGCTGGCTCTCGCCGCAGCGCATGCGGAAGATCCTGACAGCCATGGCTCCGACGGCACCGTCGGGAGACGTCTACGCCCGACTGCCGACAGACGGGGAGCGCCGCTAGGCCCCGCGGCGGCAAGTCCAACGAAGATCGTCGCAACTCCAACGATCCGCCCGCCCACGGTTATGGGCACCTTGTCGCCGTATCCGGTCGTACTGAACGTAATTGTGAGCCACCAAAATCCGTCGATGAAGTTGGTGAACTCCTCGTTGCGACCCATTTCGAAGACAACCGTGAGAACACCTGCCGGTACAAAGAAGAGCAGAAGATAGAGTGTGGGCCGAGAGTACAGAGAGTTTCGAAACCAGAAACCGAACCGGCGCCAAAAGGACCGCGTGTATCTATAACTCCGGGTTCTCTTCACACGCTCGCTTGAAAACCGCGAACTGCTCGTTCAGGGCATTCAGATCGCGCCGAGCGTCTTCGCCTCGCTCTTCCCTGGTGGCCTTCTCAACCTCAAAGGCGGCGTCTCCAAGGCGCTCCGCGGACAGGTTCCAGGCGCCGCCCTTGATTCCGTGGGCAATGGTCTGCGCCTGGCTGAGCTCTCCTTCCTCCAAGAGATGCTGGAGCTCCTCCAACTGCTTCGCGGTGTGCTCCACGAAGCGGCCGATGACGCGGTCCACGACGTCTTTCTTTCCCATGAAGGCCTGGACCGCGGAGTCATAGTCGAATACCGCCCGGTCGTCGCTGCTGCTGTCATTTTCCGGTAGCAACTTGGCGACTCGCTCGTCGTCTTCGTCGGCCTCATCCTCTCCAAGGGATTCGAGCTCTCCGAGGTCCTCGTCTTGAGTCTCGGCATGGGGAGGCGGAGGCGTCGTGGTTTGAGTGGCCTTGAAGGGAGTGGTCTGTTGTGACGCAACACCGGCACCATTGCCGTCACCGCCATCCGCAAGGGGTAAATACTGATCCACGAGAGGAACGAGATCCTTGTTCTTGAAGGGCTTGCTCAGATAGTCGTTCATGCCGGCATCGGTACAGCGCCCGCGTTCCTCCGGTGTCGCGTTGGCAGTGACCGCAATGATGGGGAGGTCGCCGTCGAGCTTGCGGATATGTTGGGACGCCTCGTAGCCGTTCATCTCCGGCATGTGCACATCCATGAAGACCAGGTCGATTGCCTCGTTCTTCACTCGCTCTACCGCCTCCCGGCCGTTATTCGCAACAATGACGTTGAGCCCCATCTTCTCGAGGATGGTGCGAAAGAGCTGCTGGTTCACGAAGTGATCCTCCGCAACCAGAACGCGCTTGCCCGCTCGGCGCCGCGCCTTCTCTTCCGACGTTGCCGCGAGGCCCGGAGATTCTTCGTCGGCGCTCGGCAGGTCCAAGCTACCGCCGAGGACGGAGCTCACGGCCTCGTAGAGATCAGGTATTCGCATGGGCTTGGTGACGTAGGCGTCGAACCAGCGAAGCAGTCGCATCTTTGCCTCGCCGGCGGTCTTGCCGATCGGACTCATCAGGATGAGACGGGTAGAGTTTATCGTGCGGTCGGCGTTTATCTCGCTGGCGAGCTGCCAGCCGTCCATGCCGGGCATGAGTAGATCGATGAGAGCGAGGTCGTAGGCTTCCTTCTTCTGAGCGGCGCGCTTGAGCTCTTTCAGACCGTCCGGCCCCGAAGCTGCTCGCCTGACCGTCGCGCCCCACCGTTCGAGGTAGCGCCGAAGCACGTCGGCGGAAGTGGCGCTGTCGTCAACTACAAGGACCCGTGTATCGGCGGCGGGCCGTTGTGCAAAGATCTGCACCGGGTCGTCCTCCACCACCATTGGCAAGACGAACCAGAAGCTCGATCCCTTGCTCTCAGTGCTTTTCACACCGATCTTGCCGCGCATCATTTCGACCAGACTCTTGCAGATCGAGAGCCCTAGCCCCGTACCCCCGAACTTGCGCGTAGTTGACGAGTCGGCCTGGCTGAATGCACGGAACAGTCGATTACGCTTGTCTTCGGGAATGCCGATACCCGTGTCCGCGACCGCGAAATGAATGGCGGCGGTGTCTCCCTCCATCCTCTTGAGCCGGACCGTCACCACAATCTGACCACGAGTCGTGAATTTCACCGCGTTGCTCATGAGATTCACGATTATCTGCCGCAGTCTCGTCGGGTCCCCCCGGACGTGGCGGGGCACGTCGGGATCCATGAAGCTCATGACCTCGAGGTCCTTCTTGTGCGCCTCGAGGCTCAGCATGTCCACCGCCTCTTGGACAATGCGGTAGAGATCGACCTCAATAATCTCGAGCGAGAGCTTACCCGCCTCGATCTTGGAGAAGTCGAGGATGTCGTTAATCAGACCCAGAAGCGCTTCCGCCGAGAAACGCACCTGTTGCGCATACTCGCCTTGCTCCTCGTCCAGGTTGGTCTGCAGCAGCAACTCCGCCATACCCGTTATGGTGTGCAGGGGGGTGCGGATCTCGTGGCTCATGTTGGCGAGAAAGGCCGACTTGGTGCGCGTGGCGCGCTCGGCGGTCTCTTTCTCCTGTTTGAGCCGTTCCTCGCCACTCTTCCGGTCGGTGACGTCTTCGAAGGTCCCAAAAACGAAGGGGGAGAAGTCCTTATCGCTCTCCAGGGCCAGTACAATACGCCACCATCCGCGGGACTCGTCCTCTCGGACCACGCTCCCTTCGAAGCGCAGCTCTCCACGATTACCGGAGACAAGCTCATCGAAGCCCGCCTTGAAGTCGTCGCGCTCATCCGCCGGAATGGACTTCCACAACGCGTCTTCCGCGACTGCATCGGTGCGGAGAATGCCGGCAAGCGCGGCGTTGGAGTAGATGAGGTTACCGGTAGTGTCGAGAACCGCCATACCCAGCGGCGATCGATCAAATACGACCTGAAATCGGCGGGCGAAATTGTCCAAGCGGGCCCTTCCTTTGCGGTGCTCAGAAATTGACTTTGAGCACCTCCGCGGCCTTCTTCAGGATCCACTCGGGCTTGAGAGGCTTGATCATGTAGCTATTCACACCGTAACGAAGGGCTTCAACGACCGTCTCACGCTTCGAAAGCGCTGAGAGAACAATGATCGGCGGTACCTCCTCTTTTTCTTTGAGCTTGTTGAGCACCTGAAAGCCGTCCATCTCCGGCATCATGAGGTCCAAGAAAACCAGGTCGGACTTCATGGCCTCTTGAGAGTGCACGAAATCGTAGCCGTTGTCGTAGGCTTTCACCTCAAAAGATGTGTCGGAAAAGGCTGTGCGAATGAGCTCTTGGATGACAAAGTCATCATCCACAATGGAAATGGTAATGCCCTCCTCGAGCTCGGACAGATCGAAGGCATCTGCTCGCTCTTCCTCGAAGCGCATCTGAAACGACTCTTGCTTGTCGGACCGCGGAGACTTTGTTTGGAGAAACTCCTCACTCACCACATTCGTACGCGCATCCCGATAGCTGCCGGCACGGCGCCCCAAGAGCCCGTCCATTGCTTGATCGAGGGCATCGGTAACCTCTACCTCCTCGAGGTCACTCTGATCGTCTATGTACTTCCGGACGAAGTCGGAGTTCGTCAACACACGAACGTTGCGCGGCTTCGCCTTGCTCGCCTCCATGATGTTTGTCAGGAGACTCGACAGCTTGAGAGAGTCGTTGGGGCCAATATCCACACTCGACATCATGATCAGGATCTTTGGGCTCTTTACCTGGTAGAGGTCTAAGAGCTCGCGGATCTTGTAGGGAAGCAGATCAATCTTCTCTTGATTCAATCCCTGCGCAATCTCAATGAATAGGATCTCTTCGTTGAAATGCGCCTCTATGATGCAAGGGGTATTGTCGAACTCGATCGCGACGTTCAGGAACTCCGACACGGTGCGCAGGAGAGCGTCAATCCTAATTGGCTTATTGAAGAACTTGCGAACGTTGTACTTCGCCACCTCGATGATGGTGGAGCGGTCGATCTTTGACGCGGTCATGACAACCGGAATACTCTCGGTGTTGGGGTCGGCTTTCTTCTGTTTCAAGAGCTCGACCGCCGAGGTCCGCGAGAGATAGTAGTCCATAATGATGAGCTCCGGCTGTTCGTTCCGAAGCTTTGCTACACCATCGAGACCGTTCACCGCTACGGCGACCTCGAAACCGTAGGACTCGAGCTTTCGGCGCAGGAAGTCTCGGAATAGAGAGGACTCATCGATAACGAGGATCTTTTTCATGGATGTTCCTTTCTCTCCGTATTTATATGATCTGTGCCTGATTCTTGCAACTGAAGCGTCCCACACGTATGCTGCGTCGGATAAGGTGTTCCAATGCGCACGAATCCCACACCAGAGCTCATATCGCGCGCCGCATCAAGTCTCATTGTCTCAGCCTCCGGTTGGCGAAAGGTCTTCGCTTTCGACGGGGAGGAGGAGAGCGCGGCCCCCCTTCTCTCTCCGGATGATCAGGCGCTCGTGCTGACAATCGCCGAGAGCTTCCACCAATATGTATCGGAGTCGGACGGGGTGATCATTATCGGGACCGACAGTCGGCCGACCGGACCGGCAATCGCCGACATTGCAGTGCGACTGCTGTTGGCACGCGGTCATGCAGTAGTCACGACCGGTGTCTGTACCATCCCCGAGCTCATTGCCTATACCGCAACCCGATCCGACGCCGCGGGCTTCTTCTACGTCTCGGCAAGCCACAACCCCTTGGGCTACAACGGTGTCAAGTTTGGAGGTCCGGACGGAAGCGTCCTCGCGGCCCACGAGTCGCAACGCATCGCTGAGCGCTTCGAAGCGCTCAAGGCGGATGCAGACGCCCTCCAAGACGCGCACTCCGCAATTCTGCGGTGCGAAGAAGCGGCCCTGGAGGAAGTCCGCGGCGCGACGCGGGCAACAAAGGCCGACGCGGCGCAGGCGTACCGCATGACCACCGAGCTCATTGCCACCACCGGTGACGGCGCGGAAGCACGCTCCACCGTTATGGAAGGGTTCCGCCGCGCCCTCGCCGACGAGCCCCTCGGCATGGTGATCGATTTCAACGGGAGTGCCCGCTGCACCTCCATTGATGTGGACTTTCTGACCGATCTCGGCGTTACGGTACGCAGCCTGAACGCTACCGCCGGGGCCGTCGCGCACCAGATTGTTCCCGAAGGCGCGGGCCTGCGACCCTGCGCCCGCGCCCTGGAAGAGGCGCACCGCCAAGACCCACGCTTCACCCTTGGCTACGTGCCGGATAACGACGGAGATCGCGGGAACCTGCTCTATCTTCCGGGCGACGCGCCGGCCGCGGGCGCCACAGCACCTAGCGCCATTGCGCCCCACGCCCAGGCGGTATTCGCTCTCGCCTGCCTGGCCGAGCTCCACTGGATCCGCGTCCGCGGCTTGGTTCCGACCGATGCAGCGGGGCGATTCACCGCGCCGGTCGCAGTCGTGGCAAACGGCCCAACGTCCCTGCGGGTGGACGCGGTCGCCGCATCCTTGGGCGCGGAAGTCCACCGCGCGGAAGTGGGCGAGGCGAACGTCGTCGGCCTCGCCCGGACGCTGCGGAAGGACGGCTACACGGTGCGCATCCTCGGCGAGGGGTCGAACGGCGGGAACATTACGCACCCCGGCGTCGTTCGCGACCCCTTGCAGACCATCATGGCGCTTCTGAAGCTTCTCCGATACCGCAACCCGCGCACCGGCAAGGCGCTCTTGGGGGATGAGTTGCCGTCGATGTCGGAGGTGTGGGCGACCTTGCCCGCCTACGTGACGACGAGCGCCTACGAGGAGCGCGCGATCATGCGGATCGACACGACCGATCATCGCACTCTCAAGGCGCAGTATGAGGCAGTATTCGCCGAGGAGTGGGAGAAGCGCCGCGGTGAGCTTGCCGAACGCTACGGGATCGTCGCCTGGCGCGAGGTGAACTACGAGGGCGGAACCGCGCGCGAGGGCGTGGGTCCGCAGTTTCGTAGCGGTCAGGAAAAGGGGGGCTTGAAAATCCTCTTCTCAGACAGTGCCGGCGAGGATGTGGCCTTCATCTGGATGCGGGGATCCGGCACCGAACCGGTCTACCGCGTCCTAACCGACGTTCGCGGCGACGACGCCGCCTTCCACGACGATCTCTTGGCGTGGCACACCGAAATGGTGCGCCGGGCGGATCGCGCGGCGAGCCACCATTAGGCCGCGGCGTTTGCCGCCCACGAAGCGTTCAGCACCCCCGCGGCGTTTGCCGCCCACTCGTCCCGTCGTCACGGGAGCGAGAACCTCCCCCGTTCAGCCACCACCATTCCGTCCCGGGTGAGCCCGCCCAGCGCCTGCTGCACCCGGTCCTCGGAGTAACCGACCCGGACTGAGAGCTCGGGGATCTGCAGGGACGGCTCACCGCTGAGTGCGCGCAGAATCCTGCCCCGAACCTGCCGATTCGAGTTCTCGAAGGGGCTCTGGCGCACATACTGCTTGCTCCGGCGGTTCGGGTTGGTCACCCACTTCTTCAGCGTGGCGCCGTAGTCCATGAGAGCGTAGTACCACTCCCGGGGGTTCTGCCGGTCCAGCGTCTCCTCGATGAGCGGAAAGAGGTCGCGGTCGTGGACGTCCCCGCTTTCGGGAAAGAAGAAGTAGATAAAGACGCGGCGAATATTGGTCTCAATGAACACCGCAGGCTCGTTGTGGCAGAAGGCCAAGAGCGACCCGGCGGTGTTCGGACCAACGCCGGGAAGCGCCTCCAGGGCGGCGCGATCATGGGGCACCCCTCCGCCGTGGTCGACGACAATGCTGCGCGCCGCATCATGAAGGTATTTGGCTCGCCGGTTGTACCCGAGGCCTTGCCATACCTCGTAGACCTCCGCGAGACGCGCGGCGGCAAGGGTCTCGAAAGTTGGAAAGCGTCGAAGGAACTCCCGATACTTCTCCATTACCCGCGGCACCTGAGTCTGTTGCAACATGATCTCTGATAGAAAAACTGCGTAGGGATCTCGCGTCTCGCGCCAGGGCATGCTGCGACCGGAATCGCGGTAGAAACTCCAGATGTGTTCCTTGAAATCTGCCGGCGTGGGTGGGCGGTCCAACCCGAAGGTATCGAACATGAAGACCTTCTCGCTGCAAGGTGCGGAATAAGCTCGTCAGCCCTGGGCCCGCTGCACCTGCTGTTCCGCCTTTTCCCGCTTCTTTCGCGCCTCTTCGGCCTTTCGACTAATGCGGTTCCAGGCGCCGGTCAGACCCATGGCCTTTTTCGCCGCGGTGAGAGTGTCCCGGGCGACCTCGCGCATGTGGAGCGTGCCCTCGTAGATGACCTCGTCGACCAAGCCCTTCCGGGCGGTGTAGGACTCGCGTCGCTCTCGCATCGGATCCAAAAAGGCGTTGAGAGCGGCGGCGAGTTTCTGCTTCACCTCAACGTCTCCGACGCGGCCCTCCCGGTAGCGCGTCTTGAGATCCTCGACCTCGTCCTTGTTTGGATTAAAGGTATCGTGGTAGCTGAAGACCGGATTGCCCTCGACGTTTCCGGGCACGTCCGCGCGCACGCGATTCGGATCCGTATACATGCTCATGACCTTCTTGGTGACGGTCTTCTCATCGTCGGAAAGGAAGATGGCGTTGTTCAGGGACTTGGACATCTTCGCCGCACCATCCGTACCGACCAGGGTCCCACCCTCCACCAGAGAGTCGGGAATCGGAAACACCTCTTCGTACAGATGGTTGAAGCGTCGCGCAATCTCACGGGCAAGCTCGACATGGGCCTCGTTGTCCTTGCCTACGGGGACAATGTTGCCCCTCGGGAGGAGGATGTCCGCCGCCTGGAGCACCGGATAGCCGAGAAGCCCGAAGGGCATCTCCTGGAGATTGGCGTCCCGGGCCATGTCCTTCAGGCTCGGCAGCCGCTGCAGCCGCGGAACCGAGACCAGCATCTCGAAGAAGAGGTTGAGCTCGTACACCTCATGGACCGCCGACTGTAAGTAGATCGTCGACTTTGTTGGGTCGATGCCGCAGGCCAAATAATCGAGCACCATCTCCCGGGCGTTGTCGGAGATCGCCTGGATACGCTCCTGCTCGGGACGCGTCGTGAGCATGTGGAGATCGGCAATGAGAAAGAAGCACTCATAGGTGTCCTGCAGTTTCACCCGGTTCGAGATCGACCCGATGTAGTGTCCGAGATGAAGCTTGCCCGTCGGCCGATCGCCGGTGAGCATCCGAGATTTGGCCATTTCTTCGTCCTTCTTGTGTGGTATGCGCCAACTAATCGGCGCGCTCGCGCGGGCCTTCGTGCCTGGACGCGGTGGTGTCATGGCCACTTTCGTCGCCAAAGCTCGTCGCGTCGGCGTCTGCCGGTGGCACCACGGGCTGTGCGGAATCTTCCACCGCGGCGCCCGCCCGGCCGCCGGACCGCCCGCCGGCCGTGGACGCACCTCGCTTGCGCGGTGGCTTTTTCCGGCGCTTGCGTCGCCATTGACCCGTACCCATCATGATCCCGATCGGCCGAGTCGCCGGAATGTTTTCGAAGGTTATCTTGATAGCCCCCGTAATGGGAACCGCAATAAACATACCCATGATACCCCAGATGTATCCCCACAGCAGAAGTGAAAGCAGGATCACCACGGGACTGAGATTGAGCCGCTCTCCGAGGAGTTGCGGATCCATGATGTTCCCAATCAAGAGCTGGGTCATGGCCATGGCGCCCGCGGCCAGAATCACGTAGTTCCAATCCGGTAGGAACTGCACAAGGGCAAAGGCAGACGCAATGATGGTGATGGCAATGGAGCCGATGCTCGGAATGAAGTTGAACAGGAACGTGAGCACCAGCCAGATGAAGGGGAAGTCCACCCCAATGAGGATGTACTCGACGAAGACCGCTCCGGCGGTGAAGCCGCTAATGAGGAACTTCACAACAAGGTATCGGCTCACCTGCTGGTTGATGTGGGCCATCATGATTGTGACCTTGCGAGTCGCCCGACCCTGCACGGCGTCCATGAGCTTGCCGCGAAGGAAGGGCTCCTCGAGGAGCACGAACATGAGGAAAATGACGACCAGGGTGAAACCGCTCAAGAAAGAAACCAGGTTACCGGATACCGATACTGCAATCCCGCGGATTGCAGGTGCGATCTCGAGCTGGCTGAGAATGTCCTCCGGCAGGTCGAAGCGCTCAATCACCTGGCTCACCAGCGTGGTGAAGCGCTGTTGATAGACGGGAAACTCCCGCAGGAGTGACTGGGTGCTCGAGTAGAGCACGACACCAACCAAGACGCCCAGCGCCAGCAGGAACAAAATAACAACGACAATGCCGACAATCCGCGGGATCTTCAGGCGCTTGAGGAAGATGACCACCGGCGAGAATACGAAGGAGAGCAGGATTGCGACCGCCAGGGGCAAGAACACCGTAGACGCCACCCGCATGACCGTCGCCACGGCCACAATCGCGAGAACGAACAGGAATGCATTGCTAAGTCGATTTCCGTCCATGCGTGGCAGAAGGTACATCTTTTCGAAGGCTCACGCAACGCGGTCAGGCCCCATCCAGCAATTCTCAATCTGGGGCGGTGAATCAGATGACAGTCGACGATATTGCGCTAATGAAGGGCCTTAGCCCCGATACACACCCCAGATTGAGAATTGCTCGGCCCCATCCGATCGCCGCAATCCGTACAGCCGCCGCTCGCCCTGACCACGAATTGCCACGGGACCAATGAGCTCGAGATGGGCAACCGCACCCGCGGCGTGTGTCCGGCCCGCGGCGTCTGCCCGACCCGCGGCGTGTGTCCGGCCCGCGGCGTCTGCCCGACCCGCGGCGTGTGTCCGG
>CAYPTH010000042.1:9773-22253 GCA_964413635.1 uncultured Spirochaetaceae bacterium | reverse complement strand
TAGCGAGCCGTCTATCAACACCCCCTCCTCGGCTATGAGGCGGGGCGAATAGATGTTACCCAAGATTATGGCCGATGCGAGAACGATTACCTTCTCGGTCGCGTAGATCGCACCGCGAAGTATACCGCCTACAACAACGGTATCTGCCTCAACGGTGCAATCTGCACGCCCGAACTTTCCAACAAGCACCTTGCCGCTTGTTGAGATGGAGCCCGAGAAATCACCATCGATTCGAAGGAGACCAGACAACTGCAGATGACCGCGAAAGTGGGTTCCCTCTCCGACAATGGAATTGATGTAGTTTTCATCGCCGGCAAATCCGACGTTTCGGCTGGCGTTTTTAGATCTGTAGGCCACGGGCTGATCCACTTAGCGATTGCCGGTCCAGCGATCAAAGTCGTTGGAAATCTTCAGGAAAGCAGATGGATCGACAACTTCGCTCCCAAGCCAGATCTGAAAGTCAAGGTGAGGTCCGGTCGAAAGCCCGCTATTCCCTACCGAGCCGATCGTCTGTCCCTGCAGTACCTCTTGCCCCTCAGACACGATGGACCGCTGCAGGTGAGAGTATCTGGTCTTGAAACCATACTTATGTCGGACCTTCACATACACACCGTAGCCCCCGGGATCGACGCCAAGCTCAACGACCTTTCCATTGGCGGAGGCAACTACGGGAGAGCCCGGCGAGCTGTAGATGTCGAATCCCTTATGGAGATACCATTGATTCGTTACGGGATGAATGTTCGGGCCGAACTCCATGGTCACACGGCCACGACCATCCGCGATCGGCCAGAAATGGGGAATGTCGCCGAGAAGCTCTTTCTGCGAGTCCAATACGCCTCGGATTTGCTGGAGCGGCTCAATGGAGGCTTGCATGGTCGAAACAAGGCCCTGCAGCTCTTGCACTTCCTGAACCTCATCTGGAGCAACCTCTTGGAGGTTGAGAAAGGCGCTTAGGTCGCCGGCTGCGTTTTCCGCGCCGTCGCCACCCTCGGGCCCATGAATCCGCAAACCCTGCAGAGTTTCTGAGAGTGACTCTTCGAAGAGCCTCGACACGCGTATGACGTCCGAGACCTCTTCTCGCACCGCGTCGAGGCTAGCCTCCGTGGTTTCCAACTCCTGAGACTGTTGCACGAGGATGCGCGATGATCCGGAGTATGCAGTTGCGAGATAGAAAAATCCCCCTAACAGAACCACCACGAGCATACCAACAAAGGCCATGCTGAAGGTGTTGATCTGGAAGTTGACGACCTTCTGCTCGGAGTGGGGTATCAGCATGACGGTGAAACGCTGACGACCAAACTTCACGACGCCTATCACGGCGCGAACCAGATATCCTGCAATTCGTTTCAGCAGGTGTCGGATGCGGACACCCAAACTGGGTCCGCCACCGGGTTGCTCGATTTCAGCCACGCAAACGTCTCCCTTTTCTCTCCGCGCTAAGGGGCTGCAAGGTCTAAAGCACCTCAGGATGAACTCTAGCATACGGCCAACTCGTTGTCAAATAACAGCTTCCGTTGACGCAGAGGCAAGATCGTGCTATGTTCCCACTCAACGCTCTCAAAAACGTTACCACACTACCTTAATTAACGGAAGAACTATGAGGCTTTTTGACTCGCACGCGCACGTTGGCTTAATCAACGAAGATCCAATCGAGCAGCTTATTATCGTTCAGGAGGCGAAGCAAGCTCATGTCGAAGGGATCATGAGCATTTGCAATAACTTGAAGGATTTCTTCCAGGTATACCAAAACCTCAAGACCGCAGGCCACGTCTACCACAGCATCGGCGTGTCTCCGTCCGAGGTTGCCAATCCCGGGAAGGATTGGGAGTTGCAGATTGAGGAAGGGTCCAAGATGGAACGAGTAGTCGCCGTGGGCGAAATTGGCCTCGACTACTACCGGAAGTTCGGCAGCAAGGATACCCAAATCGAGCTCTTCATCCGCCAACTCGATCTGGCCAACCGCTTGGACAAGCCTGTTATCATTCACAACCGTGATGCCGGCGGAGATGTCCTCGAGATCCTGCGCGAACGCATTCCCCGCAAGGGAGCGGTACTTCACTGCTACTCCGAAGACTGGGGCTACGCGCAGGAAGTTCTCGAGCTTCCGGTGTACATCTCCTTTGCGGGAAACGTAACCTATCGGAACGCCCGAAACCTCCACGAGACGGCACGAAACATGCCGCTGGAGCGCATGCTGATCGAGTCGGAAAGCCCCTTTATGGTGCCGGCCGCCTACCGCGGCAAGCGAAACAGGCCCTCCTATCTCGCCGAAACTGCCAACTTCATTGCTGAGTTGAGGGACGAACCGGTTGAAGAGCTGACAGAGCAACTGTTCCGGAACACCTTGGAGCTCTTTCAGGTTCCCGAAAAGGGCTGAGACACCGGGCACGGCGCGCCGAGCGGCGCGGGGCGGCGCGGGGCGGCAGGTCGATTCTTAGTCCATGGAGAAGCGCTGCTGACGGCGCGTCTCGAAGAGAAAGATCCCCGCGGCCACCGAGACGTTCAATGAGTCGACGTGGCCCTCGGTAGGGATGGAAAGCAGCCGGTCACAGCGATCACGCACCAAGCGACTAATCCCTCGCCCCTCACTGCCCAGAATCAGAACGACTCTTCCTCGGAGATCGACAGCGGGTACAGGCTCTCCGCCGGCGTCCGCACCATAGATCCAGTACCCAGCCTCTTTCAGGCCTTCGATCGCTTGGGCGAGATTGGCGTGACGAAGGAGCGGAACGTAGGTTGAGGCTCCCGCCGAGGCGGAGGCAACCGCGCGCGTAGAGGGCGCACTTCGCCGAGACGGCGCGATTACCAGGTCCACCCCAAACTGGTCGGCGGACCGCAGGATGGCGCCCAGATTGTGAGGATCTTCCAGATGGTCGAGAATAACAACAAGAGCGTCTTCGGCTTGCTCAGTTGAGAGAAACTCCTCCAAGCTCCCGGGATTACCGCTTATACTCTCTCGAGTAATGAGGACGGCGTGACGCGCATCTTCGCCTCCGAGCCGGGCGAGCTCGCTCTTATCCACGAAATGCACCGAAACGCCACGCTCCTTCGCCAAGCTCGCCAGGTCGCGGGCCTTCACGTTGCTGGTTCCGAGATAGAGCTCCCCTTTCGATATACTCGAACCGCGGAACGCTTCGAATATGGCGTGAAACCCAGTCAGGACCGTGTCAGTCTTGTTCCCCATAGTCCTTCGTCGTATCTACTTCCCCGTCGTAGTTGGTATCTCGCTTCCACATTTTGACGTAGACCCCCTCATGCATGTAGATCCACAAGTCTACGGCTCCGTCATAGTTGGTATCCAACTCTTCACGCACGAGGACTTCGTTCTCATAGAAGTAGAAGTCATCCATCAAGCCGTCCTTGTTAAAGTCCATGACCTCTCGCTGCTTCATGAGGTCCTCATCCAACAGAACGGCGTAGTCAACCAGACCATCGTCGTTCATGTCGCCGGTTCTCCACTCGTCACCATACTTCCTGACATCAAAGATGAGCTCAATCTCGTCCTCGTCCTCCTCTTCGGAGGCCCGCTCCTGAGCGGCTACGACACCGACAATTGCCAGCCCTGCGATGGCGACGACCATTCCTCTCTTTAAGAGGCGAAGAATTCCATATAGCGACATTGCGCACTCCTCCTATCAACGTTCCCACCGCGTACGGGCAGACGATTTGATTATCGAGAGGAGCGGCCGTCTTCTTGAGATGTATGGGCTGGTGCCGATTCCACAACCGAGGCCTCGCGGCCCGATTCATTGCTAGAGATCGGCCAGGGGAACGGGATCCGGTTGATCGCTCTCGTTGAGCTCCTCGGAGAGCTCCTTCATGAGATCCTTTGCCTTCCCGGAAAGCTTCCGGGGGACATCGACCCGGATTTTCACGTACATATCGCCGCGGCGGTTTGAATCGTGGAGATGGGGAACCCCTTCGTTACGGAGGCGCAACACCTTTCCCGTCTGCGTACCCGAAGGCACCTTCACCTTTGCTCGATTGCCGTCGAGGGTGGGTACGTGAACGTCGCCGCCGAGGGCCGCTTGGGTCATGCTGATGGGGACCACGCAATACACGTCCGTGCCGTGTCGCTCAAAGTGCTCGTGCGGCTTGACGCGGACCACAACGTATAGATCTCCGGCAACACCGCCGTTCGGCGCCACGTCCCCCTCGCCGCGAAGGGTAATGCGTTTGCCGTGATCAATGCCGGCGGGAATGGTTACCTTGAGTTTCCGATGCTCTTTCACCGCCCCTAGTCCGCCACACTTTTGGCAGGGATTGTCGATGATATAGCCCTCGCCACCGCAGGTCGGGCAGGTGCTGGCAATGGAGAAGAAGCCCGAGCTACGCCGAACCTGTCCGGTTCCGCCACAGGTCGGACACACCTTGCTCTCGCTGCCCTCTTCCGCGCCTGTGCCTTCGCAGGCGTCACACTGTACCTGCTTGTCAAAGGAGATATCGACCTTCGTGCCGAAGGCGGCGTCGAGGAAGTCAACCTCGAGGTCGTAGCGCAGGTCGGATCCGCGCGTAGGCCCTCGGCGTCCGCCCCGCTGACGACGACCGCCCCCGAAGAAGGATTCGAAGATCCCGGAGAAGTCACCAAAGATATCTTCGAAATCGCGGAAGACCGTAGAGAAGCCTTCGTATCCACCGGCTCCGCCACCACCCATGCCTTCGACACCCGCGAAGCCAAACTGGTCGTAGGCCTGCCGCTTCTTGTCGTCGGCGAGAACCTCGTACGCTTCGGTCGCTGCCTTAAAGCGATCTTCGGCCTGCGTGTCACCCGGATTTCGATCCGGGTGATTCTCTACGGCGACGCGCCGGTACGCGCGTTTGATATCCTCTTTTGATGCGTCACGCTGTAATCCCAGCGTTTCGTAGTAGTCTCTTTTAGCCAATTTCAACCAGCCTCACAAAGCTATCCGGGACTACTCGTTCTTGTTCTTGTCTTCTTCGTCGACGACTTCGTAGTCCACGTCCTCGACGTTTTCGCCTCCGGCGCCTTGGTCCTGGCCGCCCGAGGAGTCCTCTGCGCCGCCGGGGCCTGCGCCCTGGCCGTCAACGTCACCGTCCGGCCCCTCGCCGCTGCCGTCGCCCTGCTGCTCGGCCGAGGCGTTCTTGTACACCTCTTCGGCAAGTTTGTACGAAGCCTGCTTCAGCGCTTCCATCTTGCCCTTGATCTGATCGGGATCGTTTGTCTCGAGGGCCGCGCGAAGCTCAGCAATGGCGTCGTTGATCTGCTGCTTGTCTGAGTCGGAAATCTTGTCTCCGTAGTCCTTGAGACTCTTTTCCGTGGAGTAGATGAGTGTGTCCGCCTCGTTTCGCGCCTCGGCGCCCTCCCGGGCGCGTTTGTCCTCTTCGGCGTGGCTCTCCGCCTCCTTCACCATCCGGTTGATCTCATCCTCAGAGAGACCGGAGGAGGACTCAATGCGAATCTTCTGCTCCTTCCCGGTTCCGAGATCCTTCGCCGAGACGTGAACAATACCGTTTGCATCGATATCAAAGGAGACTTCGATCTGCGGCACGCCTCTCGGTGCCGGAGGAATGCCGACCAGGTCGAAGCGACCAAGGGTGCGGTTCTGACTTGCCATCTCACGCTCGCCCTGAAGCACGTGAATGGATACGGCGGTCTGGTTATCTGCTGCCGTGGAGAAGATTTGACTCTTCCGCGTGGGAATAGTCGTATTGCGCTCGATAAGCTTCGTGAAAACACCACCAAGGGTCTCGATACCGAGGGAAAGCGGCGTTACATCGAGGAGGAGGACATCCTTGACGTCGCCGCCGAGAATACCGCCCTGAATTGCGGCTCCAATTGCCACGACCTCGTCGGGGTTCACCCCCTTGTGGGGATCCTTGCCGAAGAGCTCCGTAACCAGCCGCTGCACCGCGGGCATACGCGTTGAGCCACCGACGAGGATAACCTCGTTGATGTCGGAGGCTGAAACACCGGCGTCCTTAAGCGCCTGTTCACAGGGACCCTTGGTTTTCTGAACCAGATTCTCCACCATTTGCTCGAATTTGGCTCGAGTCAGGTTGTACTGCAGATGCTTGGGACCGGAGCTATCCGCCGTGATGAAGGGCAGATTGATGTCGGTGCTCTGCGTTGTGGACAGCTCGCGCTTGGCCTTTTCCGCTGCCTCTTTGAGACGCTGCAGAGCCATGCGGTCTTGGCTGAGGTCAATGCCGTAATCCGACTTGAAGCTCGCCACGAGCCAGTCAATGATCTCCTGGTCGAAGTTGTCACCACCGAGGTGGGTGTCGCCGTTGGTTGACTTCACCTCGAAGACGCCGTCGCCGAGCTCCAGGATGGAGATATCGAATGTGCCCCCTCCGAGGTCGTAGACGGCGATCTTTTCTTCCTTGCTCTCCTTGCCAAACCCGTAGGCAAGGGAGGCAGCCGTAGGCTCGTTTACAATGCGCTTGACCTCGAGGCCGGCAATTCGGCCCGCGTCCTTGGTTGCCTGCCGCTGAGAATCATTGAAGTAGGCCGGGACGGTAATGACCGCCTCGGAGACCGTGTCGCCGAGATAGTCCTCGGCGGTCTCCTTCATCTTCTGGAGGATGGCCGCCGATATTTCCGGAGCGGAGAGTTGCTGATCGCCGAGATCCACCCGAATGCCGCCCGATGGGTCTTCGTTGATCTTGTAGGGAACCATTGAAATCTCTTCCGCGACTTCGTTGTAGCGCCGGCCCATGAAGCGCTTGATGGAGAACACGGTGTTCTCCGGGTTGGTAACCATTTGATTCTTCGCCGGCTGTCCGACCAGCCGCTCACCCTTGCCGGTGTATGCCACCATGGAGGGCGTCGTCCGCTGTCCTTCAGCATTCTGAATAACAACAGGCTCACCGCCCTCCATGACCGCAACACAAGAGTTGGTTGTTCCTAAGTCGATACCGATTATGCGTCCCATGCGCTGTCTCCTCTTCTACGTTCGCGTTGGAAAATACGAAGCTGCTCCGCCCCGTGTCTATGCACCTTAGCCCTCGGAAGACTTCGGCACCGAAACCTTTACCTTCGCCGAGCGAAGAACACGGTCGTGCAGAAAGTAACCCTTCTGATACTCCTCGAGGACCTGCGTGGTGTCGCCACCTTCTACTTCTTCCGTCGTCACCGCCTCGTGTTTCTGCGGATCGAACTCCTCACCTTCCGAGTCGAAGCGCGTGAGCCCCCACTTTCGCTCGAGCATGCTCGTAAACTGCTTCTCGATCATTGCGACGCCGTCGTGAAAGGCGTCAAAATCACGAGATTCCTCGCTCGAGCGAATGGCGCGCTCGAAGTCGTCAATGATCTGGATGATATCTTGGAGAAGTTGCTGATTTGCGTAGGCGATGGCGTCCGCCTTCTCCTTCGTCATGCGCTTGCGGAAGTTCTCGAACTCTGCCTGCTTGCGGAGATACTGTTCTTTGAGAGAGCTGTTTTCCTCTTCGAGCTCCGTGATCCGTGCCTTCAGACTGTCGATGTCGCCGTCAGTGCCGTCGCCGGCGTTTGTGGCGGGAGCTTCCTGCTCCGTTTCGTTCTCGACGCCGGCCTCGGTCGTAGCTTCTTGCTCGTCACTGTTCGTATCCGACGCGTCTACGGTTGTATCCTGCGTTCTGTCGTCGTCGCCGGGCATAGGTTAACCTCTATAGCTGATGCGTTTCGTGAAAATTACTGTACGGGTCCGGGGCCGTCAAGGACGATGACTACTGCTTCCCCGCCAACTCCAGGATCAACTCGACTTCGCCGCGGCTCACTTGAACGGCTTTGGAGATTTCCTCTACCTTCCAGCCTTGATGCGCCAGCTTGATGACCATGTCCCTCGCGCTCAGCGAAGGCGCCCCCTGCCCCTTCTCCGCCTTCTTTCCGCTGTTCTCATTTTTCATGAGCGAGCCGAGCAGCTTGACCTGTTCCTGCGCCTCCCGGCTCACCTCTTCGAGGCGCGTCTCAGTACGGGCAAGCCACTCCCGGGCGGTCTGTAGCTCATCCATGCGTGATTCCACGTCCGAAAGGATGGATTCCAGCTCGTGCATGCGCTTCGCGGCGGCGTCGGCGTCTTTCCGGTGCGCAGATAGCTCTTGAACGGCGCCGGATACCTCGTGTACCTGCCCCGGCAGCTGCTGGAGCTCGGCGTCCAGCTTGTTGAGGCGATCCTCCATCTCTTCGAGATGCTGGAAGTTCTTGTCAATGCCTTCGGTCGTCGTGTCGATGATCGTTTTCTTGCGTTCGAGACGTGAAAAGCGCTCATCCACCTGCTTCTGCATATCGTCGAGGCCGCGCAGCCTGGCCTGGACCGCCTGCACCTCGTCGTCGCTTTCGCTCACGCGCTGAAGTTTTGATTCCACCGCCTGAGAGAGGTTCATCAGCTTCTTGTAGTCCTCTTCGAGAGAATCAATGCGACGTTTCTCGGCAAGAAAGCGGTTCATCTTGTCGGTGACCTCACCGGAGACGCGCTGCAACTTGCTTACTTGCGACTCCAGCTCACGGATTTCCTGCCGTTTCTCTTCGACCTCGGAGATGCTCTTCTTGAGGTCATCGATGTTCTGTTGCAGCGTTACCTTGAGGCTGTCGGCCCGCTCAAAGATCTTCGTCTGCTCAATGAAACTCTTCTGCTTCTTGTCGATCTCTTGCAGATTGACCGAGAGGAGCTTCGCCTCATCCTCTACCTTCCCGAAGAGCTTCTTCTGAAGCGCGTTGAACTGCTGTTTCGTATCCTGGACGAAGGTGCGGAAGCTCTGCTCGGTCTCCGTAGCATCGCGTTGGGCAGCCTCCATCCGTTCCTCCACATCGCTGGTGAGCGTTGCGTAGGTTCGCTGGAACTCGTCCATGGCGTCCTGAGAAACGGTATCCAGTCGCTGCCTGAGGTCTGTCAGCTCGTGGCTGGTCTGCGTGATCTGACCGTGCATCTGCTCAATGCGCCGCTCCACTTCTTCGCTTACCTCGGAGAGGCGTGAGCCGACCGCTTCTTGAGAGTCGGCGAGCTCCTTCTCCTGACGCGCCTTCCACATTGCAATGTCTGAGCTCTGACTTTCGAGACGCGAGGAGAGGTCGGATATCCCGTCGTTCATGCGCTTGTCGAGCTCATCCATGGATGCTTGCACTTCTGTCTCGAAGCCGCGGATCTTGGCGGAGACGCCTTCTCCGTGCTTCTCGAACTCCTGCTGGAAGCTGAGCTCAGCCTCTTTCCGGAGCTCCTGAATCCGCGCGTCGAGCTGCGACTCAACACTCCCGAGAGAGTCCTCCGTCTGACCCATGCGGCTCTGGATATTTTGGTGGAAATCATCCACCTGTGACTCGAAGCGCTGAAACTGTCCGTAGAACCGCTCCTGCAGATCGGAAAGCTTCTGCTTGAGCTCTTCGCTCGTCTCGGCGTAGATCCGATCGCGCTCTTCGCGCTGTTCACCGGCCAAAGTGTCGAGGCTTTGTTGCACTTCGCTCTGCCACTGGGAGAGACGGTCCTCCATTGCGTGACTGCGCTCACGCAGATCGGCAAAGAACTCGTCCTCGAATACCTTCAGCTTCTCCGAAACGTTGTCGTAGGCTCGCGACTTGAGCTCGTCGATTCCCTGCTCCAGGGCGGACATCTCGGAGCGAATGCTCTCCATGCTTTGAGTCGCTTCCTCGCGGTCGCTCTTGCGTTGCTGCTGTAACTCGGCACCGAAGGCGTTGAAGTCCCCTCGGATCTTGTCCATGGCCTGGTCCATTGCCTCCCGCATGGCGTCCTCGAGCTGGTCGATCTCTTGATGAACCGATTCCAGCTTGTCGATGCGGTAGGACACACTCTTCTCGTACTCCTCGAGGCGAGTCGTCGTTTGACCGACCACCTTCTGTTCGAGCTCTTCCGCGGTAGCATCCATCTCCTTGGCGACGCGCTCCTTGAAGTCGGTGAGCTGCTGATGCAGACCGTCCTTCGACTCGGCCAAGTTATGACGAATCTCGCCGACGGCGCTTTGCTGCTCCTCGGCGAGCGTTTTTACGTCTTCGAGTTGATCTCGGTACGCTGCATCCTTTTCCTGCACCTCTTGAGCGAAAGCGCTTGCCCGTTCCTCGAGGTCGCCTCGTAGCTCGGAGACCCGGCTGTCGATGTCCGCCCGGAGCGTGGCGAGGGCATCCGTCTCCATCTGCTCGCCTCGTTGAGCCACCTTTTCGAGACGCTCGCCATACTCCTGCTCGAGGGCGGCGAAGCGCTCGTTGAAGGTGTCGAGTGCGTTCTCAAAGCTCTGCTTCTGCTCAGCAACGTCGTCGAGGACCTCGCGGTGCACTGCGCGGATATCCTTCTGCGCCTTCTCGCTGAGCGCTTCGGCACGGGATTCGCTCTCTGCGACGCGATCATTGAGCGCATCGGCTCGATCCTCTGCGTCGTTGATTTCCGCAACGAGCTGCTTTGCTCGCTCTTGGGCCTGCGCGGTTACCGAGCTCTCCACCTGCTCGAGGGCGGTGGCGTTCCGTTGCTCGAACTCCTCGACTAAGCCGGGGATGCGCTTCTCGAGTCCTTCGAGCTGTTCCCGTGTTGCATTGATGCGCTTGCTAACACCATCGACGTACTCGGACTCTTCGCGCAGACGGTTCATGTTCTCCTGCGCTCGCTCCGTCATGCTCATGAGCTCGTTCAGCGCGGAGTCGTAGTCACCAATTCGCGTGCCGATGTTTTCGATCTGCGAGGCGCGCTCGTTCAAGCCGTCTTCCAAGCTCTTGATCCGATTCAAGACCTCCCGAGCCGCCTTCTGGTGCACCTCGAGCTCTATACCCATGTCGTTGATGCTGGTCATCTTCTCTTCGACAATGGCGTCGAGGTCTGCACGCACCTTGTCCGAGTAGCGCTTGACCTTCTCAAGAGACCGGTTGTTCTTGTCTAATTGGCGATAGAGCGCAAGGACAACGAGGACGACCAGCAGGACGATTACGTTCCCAGCTGAGAATACCATAAACGTTCCCTCTCCCAGTTCACGTTTTCACTTATATTATACACGAGATAGAGATATCTGCACACAGAGGAAGGGCAAATTGGCGATTCTCACCGGTTCCAGCGGATCCAAGCTGCCAAGTCGCGGTACGACGTGAAACTCACGTCGGCGGTTGAGCCGCGGGGAGGACGCCGCACCAGATGAGCAGCCATCATGCCCGCCTGCTTCGCGCCGAGGATATCGGAACGGTAGCTGTTTCCGATATACAGCACCTCCGCCGCCGGGACCTTCAGACAATCCGCAAGCATTGCGAAGGGGCGCGGATGGGGCTTCAAGGCCCCCGTCTCCTCCGCGCAGATCAGGCATTGCCACACGGGGGGAAGGCCCAATAGCTCCAGTTTTGTTCCGAACGGGAAGTCGGTTAGAAGGCCAATGGGCAGTCCCTGGTCTGCCATCTCGCGGAGGAACTCGGGAATTTCGGGATATGGCTTCACATCGGCTATTACATGGCCCAGGTCGTCGTAGACTAGCCGCGTAATGCGCTCCCGGGCCTCGCCGGGCGCAATGCCGAGATTCTCCCCGAGGAGGCGCGCCTGCTCCGCGTAGAAGTCGGATACGGGCCCCAGCGCTCGCAATGTTTCGCGGACGCGGCTATACGCCGCAAAGAAGCGCAGGCGCCGCAGCACCCGCGGGAGCGAGCGACGGCGCATATGGAGGTTTGGGTACAGCGTCCCGTCGACATCTAAGCCAATGGCGGATATTGCCATGAGCCTATCGTCGCACCTGTTCCCGACGGACCGTCGGTGTGAAGATGGCGGTGACCGGTTCGCTCGCGTCGTGCGGTGTGAAGGTCCAACTGAGAACGGCGCGCCGAATTTTCTCGTTGACCACCGTGTAGGGCGACTTCCGCTGAAGGATTACCGAGCCGGGGACAACAATGCCCGACGGGTCGATCTCGAAAACAATCACGAAGTCCACCTCCGCCGGCACGACACCGGGGAAGTCCTCCGCCGTGAGGAGCTTGCTCGGAAACTCCTCCTGCGGCCGTATTGTGCCGCTGCCTCCACCGAGAAACTGAAGCTCGGAGTCGGCCGCCGCCGTGGCATCTCCGGGGGCGCGCTCCGCATTGTTGGAGCTTGCCGCATCGCGGTCGGCCGCCGCATCAGCATCATCCGCGCGCCGGTCTCGGGTACGGGCGGACTCTACCGCTGAGATAACCGACTCGAGACGTCGTTGGAGTGCGGGATCAGTTCGGATTTTGTCCGCCAGGCGGGTCGCGTCCTCGGTCGACATCTCCTCCGTCGAAATATTCGCGCGTTCCATGGTCTCCCGCGCCCAGTCGGGAAGCTCTTGCTCGGTTTGGCCGTCTTCGGACGGCAGGAATCCCCCCGGCCCCGGTTCCTCGGGAGCCCGACGGGAACGGGATGACCCGGACCGACCAAAAATCTCCGCGTCTGAAACATCTACCGGCGCATCCCGTCGTTCGCCCAGGGGGTCAACGGTTTCACGCTGTTCTTGCGCCGGCGGTGGTGACTGCTCTTGGGCCGGGCTTGTTGCCGTCTCACTCTCGGTTTGGGGCTCGACCTGCGCCGGCGGCGTCTCCGGCGGCGTCTC
>CAYPTH010000042.1:1416-9673 GCA_964413635.1 uncultured Spirochaetaceae bacterium | reverse complement strand
CCGGCGGCGTCTCCGGCGGCGTCTCGGGCTCCGGCGGTTCGGGGTCGGGCTCCTCGGCGGGAGGCTCCACCTCGGGTTCTTCCGGAACTCGAGTGTCGAGGAGTTGCGGGATTTCGACGTAGATGGGTCCGCTGAACTCCGGGACGGAGCTGTCGAAGTTGACGAAGGAAATACCCGCGAAGACACCCCCGTGGACTACCAGGCTTACGAGAATGGCAATTATGAGTCGGTCACGATCGAATAGGTTCATTACTGCGTTGTATTGTCCTCCGGCGCGGTGCGCATACTGACCGCTCGGAAGCCGTTTTGCCGGAGCACCCCGAGAACCTGCACAATCAGCTCATAGCTCACGGTGCGGTCCGCCTCCAGGACGATGGACCGGACGCCTTCCTCCTGCTCCTCTTCCTCGGCTAGATCGGCAAGCGCCGATCCGAGACCGGACAAGGTGAGCTCTTGCCGATTGAGGTAGATCTCATCCCGCGAGGCGACGGTGACCACCAGGCGGTTCATGACAACTTGTTCATCTGAGCTCGCCGCCGGCAGATCCAGGGCGATACCCGGCGTCATAACGAATGTACTCGACACCATAAAGAATACGACGAGCTGAAAGACGACGTCGATCATCGGGACCAGATCGACATTGGCGTTCGGACTCAATCGTCTCCTAAACTGCACGATTGCCTCCCCCAATGCGCTGATCGCCCTTGAGGAGAAGCACCATCTCGCTCACCCGGTTTTCCAGGTGGATGATCTGGTGATTCACACGACTCACCAGGTTGTTGTAGAAGATAATTGCCGGAATCGAGACGATGATGCCGGCAGCCGTGGTGATCAGGGCTTCCGAAATGCCTTGAGCGAGGAGTGCCGGGTTCCCGCCGGCCGCGGCGAAATTGCCCAGGACACCGAAGGCCTGAATGTTGCCGGTTACGGTTCCCAACAGACCGAGCAGGGGCGAGATGTGCGCTATGGTTCCCAGCGAGGAGAGAAAGCGCTCCATCCGCGGAATCTCCATGTTCGCGGCATCGTTTATCGAGTCCTTGATGACCTCGTGGGAGTAGTTCCGGTGCTCGATTCCCACCTTCATCAGATTCGTAACCGGCGACGGGTTGCTGTCGCAGATCGAAAGCGCCTCGTCGAAGTGGCCCTTCTCCATGGTGGACCGAAGTCGATTCAGGATCTGGGACTCGTCGCTTCTGATTTTTCGGAAGAACAAGAGACGCTCAACAATGATTGCCGCCGCAATCACCGAGAGAGCGAGAATGATGATGAGAATGATCCCACCACTGTCAATGAGCTCAAGCATTGCTGTCTCCTTGCGCGCCTAGAGCGAGATTTCGGTAGAGAGGGCGAAACGGAAGCCCGGTGCAATGAACGGAAAGGATTCGTTCACCTCCGGACCGTACCGCGCGCGTCCGTTCTCCAAGATTGGTGCCAGCGGATCGTCCACGGATGCGAGGATGCGCAATCCCTCGACAATCCTGAACCCTAGCTCGCCGCGGATAATCGGCATGACCGCTTGCGGAAAGAAGGGGCTGCGTACCTCGAGGCTCCCCGTCACGCCGCGATTCTCGGTTGCCACGTCCATGGTCAGCCCGAACTGGTGCAGCGGCTCGAAGGGGGATTTCTCGACAAAGTTTCCCATCCACGAGAGCTCCGTGGAAAATGCACCGGCTCGCACGGTAAGAGATAGGTTTGGCGTAACCGTGGTCCGCTCCTGCTGCACGACCGGGAATACTCCCGCCTCCGGCTCGTAGGCCTGCGGTGTCGGTGCGGTCTCATCGTAGGCAAAACCTACGCCTCCAGCCAGAACGAGTCGCCGAGCCAGGATGTTCCAGGATAGCTCCGCGTCGCCAACCCAAGCCCGCCGGTCGGCCAGAGGCGACGTGTCGGAATCCGCCCCTGCCTGGGTATTCACCAGCAAGGGATCTTCTCGCCAGGTCTCGAAGAGCGACCGAGGCCCCGCCTCATAGCCTGCAGAGAGACCCAGCGTCACCAGATCCTCCACGGTACCCGTAACACTCACGTGAAAGGGGACCTGAAGACTGCCGGCCATTGGCCAATAGAGGCCGACATCTCCACCGACAAAGAGCTCGGAAGAGATGGGCGCATCCCCCGCCACGCGTAACGCGAGCGAGTGTGCATCTCCCAAGCCCCCGGTTGCAAACTGGTACTGGTACCAGAGGTCAGCGGAAAGCGAGACGTCTTGAATCGTGAACGTGCTCTCCACGGAGGGTTGAATGAGATACTCCGTGGCTCGCGGCGGCGCAGTCTCAGCCGCCTTGATGGTGAGAACGCGGTTTGCAATGGTCCCGCCCAAGCGTCCGGCGAGCTCAATACTGTCCGAAGGGCTGTAGACCGCGGAGGTAGTTGCCTCAACGAAGCGGGTATTCGTGGAATAGAAGTCGGGATTCCTTTGGAGCCCCTCCTCCTCTTCCCGAAAAGAGGCACTCCCTTCCGTCTCGAAAGGCCCGAGGGCCCCGGCGACAAAGCCGTCAATGTAGGTCTTGCTCTGGAAGTAGCCCGTTCCGGCGGCGTTGAAGTCATACCCGTCCAGTCCTTGATGGGAAAACTGAAAGCGAAGCCGAGGATCCGCGCCGAGCTTTGATAGACTGAGCGCTCCTTCAATGTGACTCATGGAGCCGGCGCTCAAGACTCCCGACGCGAAGTACGACGACCGCCCTTCTCTCTCGGGTACCGCGGCACCGTCGGATGGCGCAGGCAGCGCAAATGCGCCTTGGGCCACTTGCAAGTCCTGCTCTTCGGGGAGCGGCACATCGATTGGCCGAATGGGCACGTCCGGACTCTCCGGCAGCTCAGCGCGAATCTCCTCGACCGCAAGCTCTTCGACCTCGAGGAGCGTCTCTGGAAGCTTTATCTCGGTCTCTTCCGGCGCCTCGGGGCCCGCCTGGGGTTCTGAGTCTTGGGCCCAGACCAGTCCCACAGCCAGGGAGCAAAGGATGGTGAGCGACAGCATCTTCAGGGGCGGTTGGAGTTTGCGGATCATTGCGGATTCTCCTGGAGTCGGCTCGCCTGCTCCGTCCACTCGGATTCGGGAAAATTCTCTTGGAGTCGTCGTATGATCTGGTCACGCTGCGCCGTCATATCGGCGGCGTGCATCATCTCGGCGGCGCGGAATAGGCTGCGGGCAACGAAATCTGCATTCTCGGGATTGGCTCCGGCGGCACGGAGAAAGTACTCGGCCGCTTGCTCCGGTTGTGAGCGCCGTAGGTGGGATTCAGCCAAAAGGAATGCAGCTTCACCGGCTTGCTGCGGAGCGGCGTCGGCCTTGTTTAGCACCTCTTCGAGCATGGGAAGAACCAGATTTTGGTTGGCTTGAGCGCCTCCTCCCTCGTAAATCAGTAAGCGACCGAGCTCGATTATTGCTTCGCGTCCCCGCTCCGTCTCCGCGCGGTTTGCTTCCTCAATGCGCACCCACAAGCGCGCCTCCCGCTCCGTGAGACCGCCGATTTGCAGCACGAGCTCGTCGGCGCGGCGCGTTGCCCCGACGGCGCGGGCGCGCTCGGGATACGTCGCAATGAAAGAGCTCCACGTATTGAGCGCCTTTCGGTACTCTCCCTGCTCCTCGTAGAGTTGGGCGGTTCGCTGCATGGCGTCCGGGCGGAAGGGGCTGTTGCGATACTGTTCAATGAGTCGTTCCCAGAGCAGGAGCGCTCCTGCCGGCTCACCGACCTCGGTGCTTGCCATGCCCCCCCAGTAGAGGGCTGCGTCGTGAAGTCGCCCCGACGGGAAGTTCGACCGGTACTCAAAGAACGCATCCCGCGCGTCCGCGTAGCGCTCCTCTTCATAGAGCAGCTCGGCGCGACGGTACATCCCCTCCTCGGCCAGTGGACTTTCGGGGTAGGTCTGAAAGAGGTTCTTGTATTCCCTCACGGCTCGGTCCAAGCTGCCCGTCGTGACGAGTACACCTGCGTACTCGAAGAGGGCGTCATCCGCGTATCTGGAGTTGGGAAAGTCGGCGAAGACGTTTCGATACTGAATGAGCGCCTCTTCATAGCGCTCCCGCGCCTTCAAGGTTTGCCCAAGCAGAAAGTAGCCCTGAATCCGGAGCGCTTGGTCCGGTTGGAAGGCCAACAGCTGTTGGAAGTAGCGCTGTGCCGACTCGTAGTCATTCTCATTGAAGGCGCTCCAACCTGCCAGGTAGGCGCTCCGGTTGGCAAACTCGTGCTCGCCGTAGCTCGAGATCAAGGAGTCGAAGGCGGAAACGGCGTCACGGTAGGCGCCAATACGGAAGCTCCCCCAACCCCGGTAGTAGAGGGCGTAGGGAACAATCACATTACGGCTCTCGCTGGAAAGCGCACTATCCGCTTCCTCCGTCGGGACCGCCGACAAATACTGCAGGCCCAGCTCGTACTCTTGACGGGCAATTGCGGCCAGGCCGCGCATGTACTGTAACTGGACGTAGAGCTCGGGGCGGTTTCCTTCGAGACTCGGATGCTCTTCCACAAGCTTGGCGGCTCGGTCACTTACCGCGTCGTAGAGCTCGCGTTGAAAGAGCACCTTGATCCCTTCGACCGAAGCGTCGAGATCGTCGCTTCGAATTGCCAAGTAGTCGCGAAGGGCTTGGTCCGCTTGCACTAACTCGCCACGCTCCCGGTGCAGCGACGCCTTCAAACGGAGCAACTCAGGGAGGTAAGCGCCGCTCTGGCCACCGGCAAGTGCCTCCTCGACCACGGAAAGGGCTTCATCGATCCGATCGAGTTGGGATAGGGCGTAGCTCTGCTGATAGAGTGCCGCCGAGATGTAAGAGCTGTCTGGAAACTGCTCCTTGAGCTCTGCGAGAACCGCGGCGGCGTCTTCCCACTCCTCCGTCTCGACGTAGAGCGTACCGAGTCGTAGCAGCACCTGTGGCTCGGGTTCCGCAACCGCGTCACGATGGTCCACCAGAACACGTATTGCCGCGGAAGCCTCGCCACGGCGCTTAAGCAGCTCGGCGAGGTAGAGTGCAACGGTCGAATCCGTTGGATCGATATCCCATACTCGCCGGATATACAGCTCGGCAATCTCAAACTCCCCGGCCTCGTAACTCTCAATGCCGACGCGCAGCCAGAGATCGCCGAGGACCTCCCGCTGACCGGCCAAACGCTCTTCGGCTTGCGCAAGGACTCGCCGCAACTCCTCCCGCTCTCCCTCGCGCCGGGCAATCTGAAAGAGACGCTGGAAGGCGACCGTTGCCGCGTCAACCTCGGCGTCACGCAGCGTCAAGAAGAGCTCCCGCGCCACCTGGTACTGCTCCTCGGCGTAGTAGGACTCCGCCGCCGAGAGGACGTAGCGGGTCCGCCACCGTTCGGCAAGCAGTGAGGGATCCAGCTCTTGGTGAAGCGCAATCGCCTGTTTTTGCCGGTCCGTTTGCACGTAGTACGACATGAGAAGTGCCGCAGCGTAGGAGCGATCGGGGCCGAGGGCTGCCGTTGGAACCGGCTCAAAGAGCGGCTGGAGCGTCTCGATTGCCGCTGTACGAGCATCCAGTGCATTCTCGCTGAGGGCCTTGTAGACCCGCGCCTGCGCTTCCAACTCCGCCGACCCGCGGAGCTCAATGAAGCGTCCCAATTCTTGAGCGGCCGCGCCGTAATCTTCCATGCGGTACAGCGATAGCCCTTTCCAAAAGGGTACTACTCCGAGAAATGCGCTGGACCGGTAGCGCGCCTCGATGCGGCGAAGCAGAGAAAGTGCCTCGTCGTAGCGACCGAGACGATAGAGGCTTACGGCGCGACGGAACTGCGCATCCGGAATGAGCTCCGACAGCGGATAATCCCGGACGAGGGCGTTGTAGCGCTCGATTGCCGCCTCGTAGTCGCCTCGCTCGAAAAGCTCTTGCGCTTCACGGAAGATATCCTCCGGCGGGGCTTGTGCCACGCTCGGCATGGCGAGCCCGATGAGGGCAAGCAGGAGAATTAGGCGTTTCATTGACCCCTACGATATCCCAGCGGGGCTGAATCTTCAATCTGGAGTGCGTATGCGCGGTGGCGCAAAGTCACTCCGCGCTTCCACTCGGACCAAGTGAATGTAATCATCGGCGTAGCGCCGCTCAAGTGATTCGACGCTGCTTTCGACATTGCGCTCCAACACCGTCGCCTGGAACCGGCCGTCGACATCGAAATAGGGAAAGAGTACCGCCACGTGCACGTGCTGGCGGAGGCTGGGCTCGGAGCCGAACTCCCGGTTCAGCGAGGCAATGTAGAAGGTGCCCGGCTCGCGGAGCGCGAGGAAGTAGAGAATTCGACGCAGCTCCGACACCGGGTAGCCGACGTCCTCGACGTACCGGGAAAAGGGAACCTGACGCACATCGAGCGCCTCAGGATGGGGAAGCTCTTCGAGTCGACCCCGGGGACTCACCGCGGCAAGGTGTCGCGCCAGATTTCTGGACCAATCGAGGCCGAAGTAGGGATCCCGGTCGTCCTCGTGGAGGCGACTCCACTGGTGACCGCGGAGGTCCAGGTGCTTTTCCTTGAGCTCATCGATGTCGAGGAAGCTCCCCGTGGCCGGTTGAAAGAGCCCGTCGCACACCCACTTCGCAAAGCCGGAACAGTTGAAGCCCGGCAGCTGATCCTGCAGAACGAGGCTCTCAATAAACACGAGATTCCCGTTTTCATCCATGGCGCCGTCTTCCGCATCAGGAAGATGGGGCAACTCGCGACGCGCCTCGGCGACCATGGCGCGGATCGAAGCGTACTCGCCGAGGGGATAGCGGCGATACACTGAGTCCCAATCCACAATGTCGCCGCTCATGCGCTGGACCGAGGCAAAGGGCTCGAGCAAGATGTCACCCAACGATGCCGGCAGCACAACATTCTCGTAGGTACGCTCTCCGGCGACGTAGAGGTCCATTACGGTGCGTTCCCCATCGGGAAAGATGCGAACGAAGAATCCGGGATCGCTGCGATAAAACACCTTCACCTGGACGAAGGCGCCGTCATTGAGCCGGCGCTTGATGATATAGCTCCCACGGTTATACAGAGCAAAGTCGCCGGACTGCTCGTTGGTGAACAGGAGATAGAAGTGCCCGTGCTGTTGGCGCACCTCGTAGCGAACTCTGGGAGCTCCGACGACCTGGGAGACCACTTGCTGCCGCGATCGCATGACCTCCCGGCGCGGGGCAACAATGGTTTCCCGCATGCCGCGGCGCGCCTCGAAGTTCTCCGGAACCTGTGCCGCGTCAACGCTCTCAACCGGAACCGCGGCGGCGAGCGCCACCGCCAGAGTACCAAGTATCATTGTGATGCAGACAAACCGACGCATCGTCTTCATTCTACCTCACTTCGCCGGCGCCTCCCGGTGGAGGAGAGCCTGCCGGGCCTCACCCCGGGTGCGAACAAACATCGGGGGGCGACCGCCTCGTGCCATGATCCGGCCCCGCGGACCTCGCAGCCCACGGCCATCCGCGGCCACCAGCTCCGGAATCCCCACATAGGCGTAGTCGCCCCGTCTTGCGTACCCGCCCCGTCTTGCGTCTAGATCGGCAGAATCTCGGGGCGGGATAAGGTCACGGCGAAGCGACGAAGGACGCACCGTGAGCGATTCGGCAATATCCTCTACGGCGCCGCGATCGCAGAGCATGACGCCGGTAGGGAGTAGTCGCGCGGCGCCGCGGTTCTCGCTGCCGCCGCGGTTCTCCCTGCCGTCGCGGTTCTCGCTGCCGTCGCGGGCGCCGCTGCCGTCGCGGCGTGGGCGTTCCTTGTCCCCGCCCCGGCGGTACTCCCACGCAAGGGCGGTTATCGAAGCTCCGGATTCTCGGTGTCTGCGATACACCTCCTGGTCGGGGAGCTCTTCGAAGGGTGCGGAGAGGGGCAGCCACAGCACAGTCCCGTCATCACCGGGCACGGCAAGACGCCCTGTCGCAATCATCGCCCACGCAACCGCCATGGGTGAGGAGTACATCTCCGTCGGTGTAGCGACCTCGTCGTGCGTTCCGGGGGTGGTCGCGGAGTCGGCCGCGAGGTCCGGCAGCGCAATCACCGTCACTCCAGCGGAGTAGAGACCGAAGTAATTGCGCTCACTCAGATAGCTCTCTACGAGGGGCACAATCCGTGAGGGGACGAGAATGAGCCACGGAGGTGGTGTCGCGGCTTGGTCCGCTCCGTCTCGAAGGCCGGCGAGGCGACGCACCTTTGCCGCCGTGAGCTCGAGAGGCGTGGCTCCGCCGCCCGAAATGACCGGCTCCATGACAGGAGACTCTCCCGGCGAGAGATTCCAGTTAGGTGCCAGGGAAACGACGGCCGCGTACGGGCCGCCGGTGGCG
>CAYPTH010000042.1:0-1316 GCA_964413635.1 uncultured Spirochaetaceae bacterium | reverse complement strand
GGCGCCGGCACGGGGGGCGCGTGTGTACGGCCACGGCACCTCGGGATCAAAGGTGGAGACCGGCCGGCGCTTCAGCCACGCCGTCGCCTCCAGGTCGGCGGAAGCTCCGGGATTGAGTTCTGCAATCCGTTCAGCCACACCCTTTACACGCCGGGCCGTATCGAGAAGCGTCGTTCGAACCGCCTGTAGGCTGCCCTTTGCGTTGGCCTGCGCCCCTGCGCTCTCCTCGATCAGCTTCTGCACGGCCCCTTCGAGAGTAAACTTGCGCTCCGTCAGGAGGTATTTCAGCCGGAAGAGCAACTCCACGTCGCGCATGGAGTATTCGCGGCGGCCGGAAGCGCCCTTTGCCGGCTGGAGCAGACTCACCTGCCGCTCCCAGTAGCGCAGAACGTGCGGCTTTACCGCGAGGAGGTCGCAGACCTCCGATATCGACAAGCGTCGCATGCTCCCCTCACTGCCCCGAGGCGCGCAGCTCCAAGCGGAAGGGAATGTGTCCGAAGCCTAGCTCCTGGCGAATTCGATTCCGTATGTAGCCGAGGTAGCTGTCGGGGACGTGGCGCGTTCGGTTGGCGAATACGACAAAGACCACCGGTTCAACGCTCACCTGGGTCATGTAGCGCAGCTTCAGTCGGCGACCTCCAACCATGGGCGGCGGAGTCTCCTCGAGCCATCGCTGGAGCCGCTGGTTGAGGGGCCCCGTTTCCACGCGGCGCGTAAGCTCTCGGTACACTGTCTGCGTCATATTGAGGAGCTTCTCGAAACCGGTCCCCTCCGTTGATGAGACAGGAATGATTGGGGCAAAGCTGAGCACGGGAAACACGAAATTGATCCGATCACGAACCGCCTGGAAGGCATTCTGAATGGATCCAAAGAGGTCCCACTTGTTCAGCACCAGAACCAGTCCACGACCGCGGTCCACCACAAGGGAGGCAATCTTCTTGTCCTGATCCGTGAGCCCCGCCTTTGCATCGATGAGGAGAAGAACGATGTCGCTTTCCTCGATGGTGGAGATTGCCCGGTTCACCGAGTAGTACTCCACGTCCTCGCTAACCTTCTTCTTTCGGCGGATTCCCGCGGTGTCGAGAATCTCGAAATCGCTGTTCTTCCATGTGAAGCGGCCTTCGACGACATCCCGCGTCGTGCCGGGAGTCTCGGAAACGAGGGAGAGCTCCTCCCCCAGCAGCGCGTTCGTCAAGGTAGACTTACCGGCGTTGGGCTTGCCGAGGACGGCAATGCGGATGGGGCGCGGCCGTGCGGCGCCCGCGGCGCCCGCGGCTGGAGCACCGGCGGTCGTAGCGCCGGCGGTGCCGGCGCCC
>CAYPTH010000041.1:20905-22703 GCA_964413635.1 uncultured Spirochaetaceae bacterium | reverse complement strand
TAGCTTGCGGTGAGCGCAAAGAGCTCCGCCGTCGCCGGCTGCGCGGAAAGGAACAACAGAAGCCCCGCGAGGACAGTGCCAATATGCCGAGCTTTCATGACCGCCTCTCAGTCAAAAGGATAGCACATAAGTCAAATATGGCAAATAGTTCCGCACTGGAAATCTACGGCTCGTGCCGGCCGATGATCTCCCGGGGTTTGCTGCCCTGCTGCGGGCCGACAATGCCGATGCGCTCCATCTCCTCCACCATCCGAGCGGCGCGGTTGTAGCCAACCTTGAGACGGCGCTGCAGATAGGAGGCCGAGGCCTTATTCGCCGAGACGACAATGTCGATCGCCTTCTCCAGGAGGGGGTCCTCGAGCTCCTGCTGCATCTCCGGGTCGTCCTCGTCATCGACGAAGATCTCATCGTCAATGTAGTCGGGCTCTCCGTACTCCTTCACCTGCTCGACCACCGCCTCCACCTCATCGTCGGCAAGGAAGGCGCCCTGAATGCGCTTCGGGAAGGGATCCCAGGACGATGTAAGAAGCATGTCACCCTGACCGAGGAGCTTCTCAGCTCCGACTGCGTCAATGATGATGCGAGAGTCCACCTTGCTCGAAACCATGAAGGCAACGCGGCTCGGAATGTTGGCCTTGATCAGCCCCGTAATGACGTCCGTCGAGGGCCGCTGCGTTGCCAAGACCAGGTGAATACCGACGGCCCGCGACATGGCGGCCAGACGCGCAACCGTCTGCTCGAGCTCCTTCCCGCTCGTGGCCATGAGGTCGGCAAACTCATCCACAATGACAACGATGTAGGGAAGATGCTCCATGGCCAGGTTCCGCCGGTGGATCTTCTCGTTGTACGCACTGATGTCGCGCACCCCGACGGCGTCTAAGAGGCTGTAGCGCCGCTCCATCTCGTAGATGCAGTACTGCAGCGCCTGGAAGGCGCGCTTGGGGTCGGTGATCACCGGGGTAAGCAGGTGCGGAATGTCGTTGTAGAACTTGAGCTCCACGATCTTGGGATCGATGAGCATGAGCCGCACCTCCGCCGGAGAGCGGCGGTAGAGGATGGAACAGATGATCGAGTTCACGCACACCGACTTCCCGCTTCCAGTGGCGCCGGCGATCAGGAGGTGCGGAGTCTTGGTCAGATCGACAATTTGGGCATCGCCGGGGATGTCCTTCCCGATTGCCAAGGGAATCTGCCGCTTGGCGGTGTAGAAGTCGTCTTCTTGGATGAGCTCGGCGAAAGAGACAATGTGGCGCTGCTTGTTCGGAATCTCAATTCCCACCGCGTGCTTCCCGGGAATCGGCGCCACAATGCGGACGCTCGAGGCCGCCAAACGCAGGGCAATGTTGTCCGCAAGATTGGTAATCTTGGCCAGTTTCACTCCCGGAGCGGGGAGAATCTCGAACATGGTTATGACCGGACCTTTGCGAATCCCGGTCACCTCTGCCTGGATGTTGAACTCCTCGAGCGTGACGCGCAGTACCTCGGAGGCGCGACGCGTCTCCTCATCGATCTCCCAGTAGCCGTACTCCTCGTAATGCCGCAGGACACCGTTGATCGGCACGTCGTAGTTGGCGCCCGCGCCCAGGCCGCGCGGCGCTCGTGCGAGCTCCTCCCCGGTGAAGGAAAGATCGTCATCATCTTCGTCGGCGGCGTCAAAGCCCTCGTCAGCCGTATCCGGGGGAGAGATTTCCCCATTCCCGGGGGCCGGCGTCTCTGGGCCGCTTGCCGCTCTGGCGCGATTCGCGGGAGGCTCTACGGCTTCCCAATCGCCGAGGATGATCTCCGGCTCCTCCAGCTC
>CAYPTH010000041.1:0-20805 GCA_964413635.1 uncultured Spirochaetaceae bacterium | reverse complement strand
CCGAAGTGACCGGGCTGCTCGCCTTCGATTCCCGCCTCGTCTACAGGCCCGGCGGGGGCGAGGGGGGCGGTGGGACGATCCGCGCCATTCCAGCCATGGTCGGCCCGTGGCGCAGCGAGCAGTGCAGAGACCCGGCGGGTCCTGCCGGCAAGGGTATCGTCGTCCGCCGATAGATCGCCGTCGTGGGTATGGTCGGCGCCCGCGGCGTTACGCGTCCGCTGGATACGCTGAAGCACAAAGAGGACGGCAAGGGCCGTGGTCAGCGTAAGGAGAATCACCGCGCCGGAGCGCGAAAAGGTGGCAACCAGCCAGCTCGTCCCTGGGGCGTCGCCTTCGGGAGGGCCGGCCAAGAGGCGGAGTGCGGTGCTGGCGGTCAGAAACGGAAGCACGGAGAAGTTGGTGAGCAGAAAGGCGGCTTGTGGGAAGGGGCGGCGAACCGATAGAAGGGCGTGAACGCCAAAGAAGAGCGGGACAAAGATGGCGCCAATGTGGAAGCTCTGGATCAGAAAGCTGCCGGGGGTGGTGAGCGCACCGAGAAATCCCGCAAAGCCCGGATCGAGCAGGGCAATGACCAGAGAAAAGGCGACGAATCCGCCAATGAATATCAAGCCGGCAAAAAGGGCGTAGCTACCCTTTCGCTCAATCACGACCTAACTCCCCTCCCATCTGTATCGGTCGAAATCCTGCCTCCGTTGACCCGTGCCCCACTAAGCCAACAGGAGCGTTGCGACACCCAGGGGCACCAGATAGAGACTGAACACCCAGAGTTTTGCGCTCTTCACAATCCGAAGCAGCACGAGAATGGATACCAAGCCCACCAGAAACGATGCCACAACCCCCGCAATCAGGGATACCGGCGGAACGGTCGCCGCCAGATCCCCGGCATCCCGCAGGGTCAGGCCAAGAGCCCCAATGAACGCGGGAATGGCAATCAGGAAGGCGAACTCCCCCGCCTTGTCTCTGCTCAAACCGGCGAAGAGGGCACCCGAAATGGTAATACCGGAGCGCGAAATCCCGGGGAAGACGCCGAAACCCTGCGCAATGCCGGTGACAACGGCTTCCTTGAAGCCTAGCGTCGCGTACCCGGTGGTCCCGTTCGTGAACTGGGAGGCAATGAGAATCACCGCGGTGACAATGAAGAGCGCCCCCGCGACGCGCGGATCCCAGGCGAAATCAAGACCGGAAATGACTATTCCCATTGCGCCCGTGAAGACACTCGCAACAATGATCACCACGGCGAGTCGGAGATTCTCCAAGTCCTCTCGCACGTGGCGCCGGGCAATCCAACGCCCGATTGACGCCAGAATCTGCCGGATCCGTCGGCGGAAGACCAGAATCACCACAAGCAGCGTCGCAATGTGAAGAAGCACGTCAAAGAGTATCGGGACCTCGGAAACACCAAAGAGGTGCTTCAACACCAGAAGGTGACCTGAGCTCGAAACGGGCAGAAACTCCGTAAGCCCCTGCACGACGCCGAGAACTATCGCCTGCGTTACAGACATCATGCTGATCTACCTTTCAGTCTCATTGAAGTTTAGCTATCAAGACTCGGAAACACGGTGCGGATGGCCTCTGTTGGATCGCGCCCTTCATAAACATATCCGTAGTACGCCGCTGACACAACGACCTTGCGTACATAGTGGCGTGTTTCCGCCAGCGGTATTGCCTCATGGAAGAGAATCCCCTGCAAACCGTAGTGCGTCATCCACTGCCGAACGCGACCCTGGCCGCCGTTGTACGCGGCGAGTGCGTGAAGGTAGCTCGGAAAGCGCCCGCGAAGATAGGAAAGATAGTGCGCCCCGAGCGCGAGATTCGTCGCCGGATCGGTGAGCTCATATTGGCTCAAGCGCATACGTCGCGCGACATCCTCCGCCGTAGACGGCATCAGCTGCGCCAGCCCGACTGCCCCAGCGTGAGAGACAATCGCCGGCGCGAAGTGGCTCTCCTCACGAATGACTCCGTAGAAGACCGATCGGTCGAGGTCATAGGTTTCAACAACTTCTTCGACATCCGCCGCGAATCCCAGGGGAAAACGCAGCTCCACCACGTCGCGGCGGTACTCCTCGTTGCGGATACGCTCTGCCAGACGAATCGATACAATCAGATTGCCCTCGGAAGCGGCACGTCTGGCCAGGTCTGCAAGTGTGCCCGGTGGAAAGGAGGTCCCGAACCGTTGTCCGAGCTCGTAGGCGCGGTTCAGGAGGCCGAATTGCACGTATCCCTGGGTCAACGCGAATGCGGAGTCTGCTGCCGGATCACGTGGCGGTGTGTCCGCGCTCGCGAGTGCGGGGGGTACGGGGCGGGCGGCGGGCGGACGGATCATCTCGGAGCGAAGCACCGCTGCGAGGTCCTCGTTCAGGAGCGCCGTCGCCATGAGCCGGTAGTACGCACTCTCGGCGTCTCGAAGCGGCTCTAGGATATCTTCCCTGCTGGAGAAGGGGCTTCCGGCGCCCGGCGCATAGAGCCCGGCGTCCACCGCGGCGGCCAAGACCAAGCGGTACTGCGCGGTCAGATCGCTACGGCCGTTCTCCTCCGCAAGCTCTACGAAGCGTGCCAAGGCGAACCAATCGCGGCTCCGGACCAGGTCCGCGGTCAGCCCCTCGAAGAAGCGATTGTAGGTTCCGCGCCCCTGCCACAAGGACTTGTGCCTCGTCATTGCCGGCGGGATGCGGTCGACGTCGGAGCGAGACAGGGCGACCAGGTAGACACCAAAGACCTCTCGACGAAAGCTCTCGCCGTCGGCCTCATCCAAGAGGGTCTCGAGCACTCGGCTCGCTTGATCAACCCGTCCCGCCTGCTGCAGGAGCCGCGCCCGGCCGAGCAGCGCAGTCCACGCGAAGGCCTGCGAACCTTCACGCGCGCCGAGATCGGCTGCCAAGGTGCCGAGAAGCGTGGAACCAACCGTATAGTAGCGGCCCCGTTGGAAGGCGCGGGTCATGTCACGCGCAAGCGCGGCGGTCACGTAGCGCTGCGGGATCTGGTCGGCTTGTTCGGCGCTTGCGCCGGTCCGCGCCTGCCCCAGGCGCCGGTAGATCTCGGCCGCATCCCGGTAGCGACCCTCAACCAGTGCGTGCTTTCCGCGAAAAAGCTCGAGCTCGGCGTCCGTGAAGGTTGCGGTAATGCCGTCGTGGTTGTGCATGTAAATGAAAAGCCTGCTGTGCTCGTTCCGCGCCGGGATCTCGGCAAAGAGGCCTGCCATTGCATCGCGCCAGGCGTCGCCGCCGACCTCGTACTCGGCAACCGCTTCCATGAGCCACACCTCGGGCCACCGTGCCCGATTCTGTTCACCGAGCTCGGAGGCGCTTCGAGCCAGAATATCGGTGAATGCTCGGTAGCGACGGTTCTCATAGAGGGAATCGAGGGCGAGCCGGTGAAGCTCGCCGTCCTCCGGATACTCCTCCACGGAGAGCTCCGCTAGGTCAACGAGGCGCTCGAGATCTTCGCTATCCCCGCCCTCGAACACCGCGGCCACGGCTTCCCGGCGATAGGGTTCACCCCCCGCTTCGATCTGCCGTGAGAATGCCCGGGAGGCGAGCTCCGGCATGCCGAGATCTTGGTAGACTCGCCCCAGGAAGTAGCCCGCCCCATCGTGGAGTCGGAAGATCGGCGCGGATTCAATCTCTCCCGGGTCCACATGGCGGAGGAACTCGTGACGCCCGGCGGCAAGGTCCGCCATCACGACGGAGTCCTCCCTACCCCAGAGACCGGAGTCGGTACAGCCACTTGCGGAAATCAACAGCGAGCCGATGACGGCCAGAGTCACACTACGAGGTTTGATCATATGAGAATGGCAATTACAAGAGCGTCAACGCTCCGCGAAGGAGGTCCGCAATCTGGGCGGCGACGCTTCCAATGAGCGGTGGGAGCTCCGGGCCGCGAAGCGCCTGGAATACCAGGTAGGTCAATAGACCGAGACCGGCAAGAGAAAGCACCATGAACGCGACAAAGAGGAGGATGTTCCCCACTCCCAGCGGGGCGGGAGCGGCCTGCTCCGGCTCACCTCGCTCTTCGTGGGAATCCTCGAATTGCGGCGGGGCCTCGGCGTAGTCGAAGTCATCGGAAACGTCATACTCGAGCTCCTCGTCGCCGCCAAAGTCAATCTCTGAGTCGGCCTCAGGTGCGGCGCTTGGCTCTTCATCCAAGCCTTCCGTGTCAAAGACGTTCAACGACTCTTCAGCCTCCGCTTCCTCCGTCGGCTCTGAAGTCTCGTCATCAAAGCTCAAATCACCGAGATCGAGCTCGTCTTCTTCATCAAAAGAAAAGTCCTCAGTTTCCGCCTCTTCCGTTGAGCTCTCTTGGGGACTCGGCGCTCCTTCCGGAAACGCGTCCTCGAGCTCCATCTCGTCTGGAAAGTCTTCGAGAGACGTCGCCTCGGTGGCGCCCTCCTCGTCGTCGAGATCGAGGTCGAAGTCCAAATCGGTATCCGTAAGCTCGAAGTCGCCCGATTCGGTCTCCGGTTCGGATTCCAGGCTTACCGAGAGGCTTTCATACTCACCCGACTTTTCATCTGCCGCGGTGGCGTTGAGATTGCCGGTATCATCCACTCCGAGGACGAGGCTGATTTCGGGCTCTCCCGCAGCGGCCTCTTCGACATTCTGGATGACAAGCGTCCCGACGTACTCCGCCTCGCTCATCTCCTGGCCGCTGCCGCGGTAGAGATCAATTTGAACACTTGCTTGATCGTTTTTGACCGTCGTCAGGACCAGCCGCTTCCGGCCACGTTGCGTGCGATCAAAGATGGGGAAGAACCGGCCATCCGCCAGCCTAATGCCGATGTAGGATTTTTCCACCGTATACCTCGTGCCTTCGATTATGACCCTATGTCTTTATCGGCCCGTTGTCAACGAAACACAACGAAATGTCGATTCTTGACAGTGTATTGGGGGTTCACAATAATGCTCCCATGAGTCCGACCTTCATTGCGGTCGTCGCAGTTCTCGGGGTAGTGATTGTAACAATGCTACTGGTGCTCGTCGTCCTCTTCCGGCGATCGAGTGGAGGAAACAAAAACAAGAAGGACAAAGGCGCGAAGAAGCGCAAGGATCGCGGCGCGGTCTTGCGTGAAGCGAATCGCGCGCTCTCGCAAAACCCCAAGGATCACGAAGCCCTGGCAACAATCGCCCAGCTCCGATACGACGAGAAGGACTGGGAAAAAGCCATGCGGACCTACGGCATGCTGGTCGAGCTCGCGGCAACCAACGCCAACGTGGATGAGTTCGACGCGACGGTCAAGTACGCCCTCTCTGCACTGCAGCTGGGCAAACACGAGGAGGCCTACAAGTCCTTGGTTGTCGCCCGCAGTCTCAAGGATGAAGGGTTTGAGCTCCACTACAATCTTGGATATCTCGAGTACCGGCGCAAGGCCTACGAGAAGGCGGTGAATCTGCTCCGCGCCGCCAAGGAAGCGCAACCCGATCACCTCCAGACGCAGAAGTACCTCGGCCTCGCGTTTTACCGCATCAAGCGATTCAAGGAAGCAATTGAAACACTGCGCCGCGTGGTGGATGCCCAGCCGGATGAGAAGGAAGCGCTCTACGCCATGGGGCAGGCCTACTTCGAGCTCAGCCAGAGCGATCAAGCGCTGCGCATCTTCACGCATCTCCGCGCGGACCCGGACTTTGGCCCCCGGGCTGCACTCATGGCGGGAACCATCAACTACAAGGGGCGCCAATTCGAGAAGGCGCAGATGGATTTCGAGATCGGACTGCGTCACGAGGACATCCATCCCGAGGTGGCCTTGGAGCTCAAGTACCGCCTCGCCATGACGCACATCAATCAGCAACAAGTAGGAAGTGCGCTCCCCCTCTTGGAGGAGATACAACGGGTAAATCCGGACTACAAGGACGTCTCCGAGCAGATCAAGCGTAATCGGGAGCTGCACAACAACGAGCGCCTCCAGACCTTTCTCATTGCTCCGTCATCCGAGTTTGTTTCGCTGTGCCGAAAGATGGCGACGAGCTTCTTCCCCGACTCGCGTACCAAAATCACGGATGTCTCGGTATACAAAAACGACTACGCCGACGTCCTCTGCGAGGTCGAGACCCCCAAGTGGTTCGATGTCATTCTCTTCCGCTTCATTCGAACCACCGGCAGCGTCGGAGAGCTCATGCTCCGCGACTTTCACGGTCGCATAAAAGAGCTCAAGGCGGGCCGCGGCTTCTGTATTACCGCCGGTGAGTTCTCCGAATCGGCCACCAGTTTCGTAGAGGCACGGCTCATCGACCTCATCGACAAACAGCAACTGCCGCGAATCCTGAAGAAGGCGTAGCGCACACCGGCTCAGGAAGCGAGGACGATGTGCCGTTCAGCGTCCAGGTGGGGGACTTCGACCGCCGCAATCTCGACGCTCTCAAACACACCTCGCAGCTCCCCCGACATCTCCTCGGCCGAGTCGATTCTCCCTTGGTAGGCGCAGAGCACCCCGCCTTGGACGATCAGCCGCCGCGCCGCGCGGGCCAAGGAGGCGTCAAAGGTGGTGAGGGCCCGAAACACCAGAAGATCGACGCGCATATCGCCAAGCTCCTCCAGGCGACGCTCCTGCACTGTTACATTGCGAAGACCCAACACCGCAGCGGTACTGCGCAGGAAGCCCGCGCGGCGCCCGGAGCGCTCCACCAAGGTGAGGCTCGCCGTCGGAAGCGCCAATGCCAGGGGAATGCCGGGAAACCCCGCCCCGGAGCCGAGGTCGGCGATTGTCGGCGCGGCCGGGCCGGGGCCGCCATCCGCGGGCAGGATTCCGCGACCGCGCAGGATTGGGATCGGAGCCAAGGAGTCCAAAATGTGGCGCGGTACGAGCTGTTCCCCCGCATCTGCCAGGAGATCAATCCGACGGTTCCAGAGGCGGAGCTCCCCTATATAGCGCTCCAAGGGCTCGAGCAGAGCGTCCGCGTCCATGTCGAGGCTGTGTAGGCCGTCCCAGAGGAGGTCACGCTCGGTCATGCACGGGACGAGCCGTCACCGTCCATGGGTGGTCCAGTCAGGAAGGAGAGCTCGTGTTCCACTTCGGCGGCGTCGCCGAGATTGAGCTCCATGAGTCGCCGGAGATGCGCCATGCTGTCTACATCAATGAGGGTGAAGCGAAAGCCCAGGTAGCTGTACTCCCGGTGGACGCACCGCGCTTCGGCCTTGATCACGATATTGCTCCCGGAGAGCTGAATGTGGAGAACGGCCGGCTCACCAATTGCTACTGCATCCGGATTCTCAGGATTGACCAGGGCGCCCTTCAGGGAAACGTCGATCAGCGTAAAGGGCATGGATCTGCCCTTTACCCACAGAGTCCCGGTCGTTTCGAAGTCCGTCCGTTGGAAGCGCCGCTTTTCCGCCATGGTGAGACCAGATTATCGCGCCGCCCACGCCGCCTGTCAACGCGGAACGTTGCCGGTGACGGCGGGGGCGCGCTATGGTATATGTACAGCGAGGACATGAGATGGCTGACCAATTCGACCTGAGCGGAATGAGCTCCGCCGAGGCAAAAGAGTACGTACTCCACTACCTCAAGGCGCTTCAAGAAATCCGGCGGCAGAAAAAGGCCAAGCAGGACGACTTCGCCACGTGGGAACGTCGCGCCAGGCTCGCGGGTGAGCAGGACAGCCCGGAGCTGCAGGCGGAGGCGCTTGCTCGGTGCCGGGAGCTCGCGGATGAATTCGACTCTCTCTCGGAACAAGAGAAAAGCCTCCAGAATGATGTCGACGGACTCAAACGGAAACTGGCGACGCACACGGAGATGAGCGTCAACACCTCCTCACTGCTCCGGAACCTCGAAGGCGTCGTCGGGGACAGCCACGAGACCGACAAGGCAATTGAGGACATGGAGGTGGAGGACGAGCTGCAACGGCTCAAGCGCCAGGTGGCTGACGACAGCGACTCCGGTTCATGACCCGCGCTCTTCCGCAATCGACCTCCTCGCGGATGATTCTCGGACATCGTGGGTACTCCGCCCTCGCCCCGGAGAATACCTTGGCCGCCTTCGACTTGATTCGCCATCACGACGTTCCCGGGATCGAGACCGACCTGCAGCTCTGCGCAAGCGGAGAGATTGTGTGCTTCCACGACTGGGATCTGGCGCGTATCGCCGGTCACAAAGCCCGGATCGAGCACGTGACCTACGAAGAGCTGCGAATGGTCGACGCCGGACGGTGGTTTTCCCCGGACTTCGCAAAGGCGCGCATTCCACGGTTCCGTGAGGTCGTGGAGCTCCTCGGTTCGTACGCCGTCTACGACCTCGAGCTCAAGACCTCGCACATCGGAGTGAAGGCGCGGCGGCTGGCGGCTCGCGTAGTCGCGGAAGTAGCCGAGCATTCTATAGCCGACCGCTGCATCATCTCCTCCTTCAACCCCTTTGTCCTGGCCTGGGCGCGCCGTCTCTCCCAAGGTATTCCGACGGCACTCATCTACACGGTTGATCCGAGAGCTCCGCTGCCGGCGCGTACCGCGGCCGCGCAGGGGCTGTTGACCAACGAGCTGCTCAAACCCGACTTCGCGTACTTCCAAAGGGAGCTCGATCCCGGTCCCGCGCAGTTTCCCCGCGTTCCCCGTTTGGTGTGGACGGTAGATGGACAAGAGCGTCTTGACGCGGCTCTGGGCGCCGGCGCATTCGGGGTTATCTCGAACGACCCGGCAGGAGTGTTAGGGTAGATTCGCCGAAAGTATCTGGCCGATCTTGGCCCCCAGACTTCGAAAGGCCGCGGAGATTGCTCCGGATGAGGAGCTCCCACGACTGCGTTGGAACTCTTCCGCTACGTAGAGCGTCCTGCCCGTCTCGAGCTCATAGGCTGCCACGCTCCCGGACACGGTTACCAAAAATCCGTTGGACTCGTCGAACTCTTCAATGCGACCGACGCCCAAGACCACGCGGTCCACGCGGTCGCCGAATTGCTGCTGCAGGTCTTGGAGCACCTCGCTGCGACCGGCACGTTCCAGGTTGGTCGCAGGATATGGGAGAATTTGGACGGCGAAATCATCTTCAGCAAGGGCCTGCAACATGCCGGCAGCCGTTCCGGTGGAGCCGACGGGATTGCCCGCAATATCGGTATCAAGGATTACAATACCGGTCGGCACGTTTCTCGCCTGAGAGACGATCTCGTACTCGACTGAACCACGGACTTCCTGGAGGGCGCCCCGGAGGGCAGCGACCTCGGCTTCGGCTTGATCCTCAATGGCGTCGAGGGGTTCGAGAATTTCGCGGGCGGCGAGGGTCATGGTAACCGTCGCAGTACCCACGGAGCTTGGCGGAGGTGGGGTAAACTCGACCACTCCCTCGGCGTTCGCTGATACGGTCCGGCTGCGGATAAGGGTTCGTCCGCCGTTCGTCCGCTCGGGATAGGAAACGGCGACTCTGGCGTCCGGAACGGCAGCGCCGTTCGGTTGTGCGGAGACCCGCGCCACAAAGCTCGGGGCCACGTCATCAGAGACGAATGCCTCCACTCGCTGCCGTTCCGGTCGCAGTGTCAAACGTTGCGCCATGGCGAGGGCGTCCGCCAGGTTGCGCCGCATCTTGACCCGACCGTTGTCAATGCGGGGATCGCTCGCGGCCACTGCCGCCTCAACGTGGTGGCCAATCGCGGTCAGAAGATTTCCCGCTTCCGCGGCTGCCCGGGCCTCAGCTTCGGGAACAGCAACGGCTTCATCGCGCTCATCGACGAGGTCGCTGAGACGGTTTCGCTCCTTCTCCAGCGCGTCCCGCTCGTACCTGGCGAGAATGTAAACAGATACGCGTCCACCGGTATCATCGACATACTTGTCAATGATGCGAAGGCCGGAGAGGCGCGCCTGGCTGCTCTGGCGGAGCTGCCGGCTGACTTGCTCCTCGAAGGAATCCAGACTCGCCTGAACCTCCGCGGTAGTTTCCACTTCAATGCGCGCCCCGAGATAGCGAACAATCTCGTCTACCAGCGCCTGTGTTGCTCGTTCTTCGGCATCAACAATGTTTCCAGACTCGCTTGTGCCACTGCCGACGAAGAAGGCGTACTCCTGCGACCCATCGGGCCCGTCGATGACCCACGAGGGAACGGTCCTGCTGTCTGGAGTCGAGGCGCATCCTGCAACAAGAAGGATGAGCGCCCCAAGAAGGGCGCCGATTGCTGGGTAAGTTCTGTGATGAGCCGCCTTACAGTCCATTCTCAAATGCGTCTTTTACTCGGTCACGCGCGCGGCGCGCCTCCGGAGACACGGATTCTTCATCGGCCTCCTCGAGCGCCTTCATGACGGTTCGATCCAAGATCTCCTTGGGAATCGTGTACATCACATAGTAGGTGTAAGCCTCTTCCGCCACCTCGCCCTCGGCGTCGTAGTAGCGGAGCTCAACCCAATAATCCGCCTCCGGTCGATAGCCGGAGAACTGCGCCGAAGAGAGGGAGCTGACCACTTCTTCCATGTATTCGTCGACTCGATCCATATCGCCGGCCGCCGACCCGGCGAACTTCACCTCCACACGGTTGCGGATGGTCTGCGTCAGTTCCGAGGCGGCCTGAAAGTTTCGCGCCCACATTTGCGCCCCTTGGAGACTCTGAGCGCGGGGAGACTCGAATTTGAACACGTAGAAGTCTTGGTAATCCCGGAATTGCTCGATCTCGTACGCCTCCATGAAGACCCAATCCGGTATCTCTCGTCCAAACTTGTAGTTCTTGTGATCCAGAATATCGGGCTGACGGACAATAGGGTCTTCAATGTCGACATCTCGTGGCCGCCCGCGCGGTGCCCCTACACAGCCCATCACGGCGATCAACACGATCGAGCCCACGAGAATACGGACGAATATCTCTGCTGTCTGCCTACGCTTCATGACTCACCTTCCATTTTCTCTGTTAGAGACCGGTGTTGAACACGAGGTTTCGTCCCCGCGTCATCACGTGATACAGGTCTTGCATGCCCGGAACCTCCCGGGAGACGCGATACAACTCGTCTTCGAGCTCCTCGATCCTACCGCGATAGTAGACGGTATACACCGTCTCCTCCGCAGTCTGCGCCTCGGTGACAAGATCCTCCACGTCATCCCGAAGCTGGGAACGGAACTCGCTCATCATGCGGGAGTCCACGCTCTTTTGAATGGTGACTTCGTAGCGGATACCCCGGGCGAAGCTCTTCGCCATCTGCGTCCGGACCTGGCTCTCGGCCTTCTCCATGGCGGCGTAGCTTGCCGACTGAACCGCACTGATGACCGCATCGTCGAGGGAGGCGCGGCTATAGGCGCGCTGACTTCTCCTGCTCACACTGCCGAGGAGCTCGCCGGTTGAGGTCTCGTACATGGTCAGGTTGATCGTGGCGTTCCCGTAGTACTCGTCGCCGTCAATCTCCCCGTGGGTAGTGACATCCGCGACTACGTAGACGTCCGCGTTCAAGCGCTGTGCGACCCACTGCAGGACGCCGGCGCGCTCTCCCGTCGCCTCCTCGTAGGCAAGCTCGCGGTCGCGCAGCAGCTCTTGGACCTGCCCCTGATCCACGACGGTATAGCCCGCTTCGAGGAGATACCGATTGGCCTGCGCAACGGCCGGCGCCAGATACTCACGTGCGACCGCAGCTTCCGGCTCGCCGGTGACGAGCATTGTCATGGTATCGAGGGCGCGGCGCACGAATGTGTCGTCGGTGAGCGCGGACGCCTGGTCCCCATCGTCGGCGGAGTCCCGCGTTTCACCACCGGTGTCTTTCGGATTTGCGGAGATCCCATGCCGCGCCAGAATGCGCTCAATCTCCGTAACGTCGACGCGAATGCGAATCTCCACCAGGAGGTCCATATCGTCCGTGGTACCGCGGTTGTCTCGCCGGAGGATCTCCATGGAGTCGTTGTCGACGTAGCGATTGGGAGTGGACGTCCGGTAGAGCACCTCATTCAGCTGCTCTCGCTGGGCGCGCTCGGCATCCGGGCCGATCTGCTCGATGACGGCCGACCGCATGGCGTCCACCTTTGCGGCGTTGAGGGCCGGGCCCAGCGAAGCGCCGGAGCCGATCCCGACGTAGTAGGGACCCACCGCATCCGGAGCGGGCTCGGTGGAGGCGCAGCCGGAAATGAGCAATGCCACGCTTATTACGGTGAGGATAATGATTTGTGCCGTTTTCATTCCTGTGTATCCTGTAGTCACTTCAAAACTATCCCTGCGGAAATCAGAAAACCATAGTAGCCATCGAAGTAGCCACCAAGCTCTGCCGATGCGCTCGAATTGTCCAAGCCGACCCACGCCGCGTAGCCTCCTTCCAGGAAGGCGTAGATGTCACGAGACACCGCGTACATGAGCGAGGCCCGCACGTGGCCGCCGAGATGGGTGACATAGAACTGGTCATCCACCCCCGCCGCCAGGGGCACTCCCCCACCTAAACCTCCGGCAACGCCGGGTACAAGCTTGAAACGGCCGAAGTACCAGTTGAGCTCAGCGCCGGCGTAGACGTTTATGGGGAACAATCCCGATCGGTTCGGGCGTATCGGGATCTCCACACCGACCAATGGCCGCGTGGTAAAGAAGCCTCGAGAGGCGACTGCCCGCGCCCCGAACACGAGACTCGAGACGGCTGCCGTGCCATCCGTGATCACCTTGGCGTAGGGCGTCGTTTCCACGCCGAAGCGCGGCACCTCCTGCAACTGATCGCCGATAGCCGGCCCATTCTCCGCGTAGACCAGGTGCGCAACCGAGAAGTCCTCCCGGACCTCCTCCACCACCAGGAGTCCGGTCTCGTCTTCGTAGGAGCGGCCGGCGGCGTTGGTGACGGACCGGACAATTGCATACTCGTCTCCGGCCTTCACACCCATGTTTCGACCAAACTCAATGGTGACATCCCGTCCCTCAACCGCCAGAATGCCCGTGCGGATGCGGAACAGATCCATGCTCCGCACCTCAAAGGTCAGACGAGATGGAATCCCATCTACCGCTTCCCGCATGGCTGTCTCTGCGTCGTCATCAAAGCCGTTGGTCTCCACGAAGAACTGATCCACGGTCTCGAGTGTCTCGGAGTCGACAAAGGTGAACGATGTCTCGATTGTCGCGTCGTACACGATGTCACCGTCTCCCTGCTGCTCTCGTGTCAGGTCGTAGAACGAGACCGAAGGAATCACGACGATGAAGCCACCGACGAGTCGATTAAAGTCCGCTTTGGTAAACGCTTCCTCCCCGAACAGAACCGTCTCGGGAAGCTCAACGCTTTCAGCGCGATAGTCTCGCAGCGCCTCGACGAAGGCGTCGACGTTCTGATGGTTGAGGCGCATGCTCATACCGATGACATTGAAACGGCCCATTTCAATGAAAACGGAGCGGATCTTCTCATCGATTGCGCCGACGGCCTGCTGGAAGATCTCCGTGGTCTGCGCTTTGACGGTCCGCTCAAAGCGGAATACCCGTCCCAACTGGACGACCGTCTTCGAGCTGGGCACCGGGTCCCGCGGCGCACCGTAGTAGTTGAGCCGAAATACGGCTATCTCCTTCTTTTCAGAGAAGTCCTGCGCCGCCGCGTGGACGGGGTTAAGGAGATGCGTTGCTCCGAGCAATGCTGCGCAGACAATCCACATTGTCCGTCCGGCGATCCGCCGAGAGCCTGAGGATTTGATCATACCGGCAAATTCCGACTGCTATTCGTTATTACTTTCCGAGTCTCCCGAGCTCCCTGCAAGGGCGCGGGAGAGGGAAGAGTTCTCGGTAAACGCCAACACCGATCGTATACGAAACCTAACGTTGCTTCCAGTCGGTTGCCTCACGCGAAGCTGCAGACCGGAGAAATCCCTCACGGGAATCTCGACGGACGAATCCGCTGCAGCGTCGCCGATAGCCACGGCGTCTCCGTTGTGCCGGATGCGCAGACGGAGCTGCTCGTCTTCCACGCTAAGAAGCTCGAAACGCTCCCCTTCCTCCGTCGTGACCGCGCTTCCGTCGGCGAAGAACGTGAGCACGAGGGCCGGCTCGTCACCGGCGGTGCGGACGTCAAACTCGGTATCGGGAGAGGCTGTGGGCTCCTCCGCCTCAATTTCCAAGATGAGATCCTGATTGTGAAAGAGAAAGTCGGGAAACATGACCGATCCACCGGGTTGCAAGACCAGATCGCCGGCGTCCACTTGGACTTCTCCCTCCTCCTCGAGCTCACTCGTGGAATCAGGCTGCTCAAAGCCGCCGGCGTATACGAGATTCTCCCCGTGCAGCCGCTCCTGCGCTTTCCGGAAGACCGTGAGATCACTCGTCGGATTCCGCTCTTCATCCCGAAAGTAGATGCCGAACTCATCAATGACGCCAATGAACCCATCTTCCCCACCAATGACGGACTCGCCGCTACGATCCTGCCATGGTACGGATTGCGGATCTTCCTGATCGTCTTGGGGTTCGGCAACCTCCGCGGTTTCGGAGCTTCCGCCCATCCCGACGGAGAGGGAATCCGCCCAAACGAACTCGCCGTCGACGAACCACACCACCGTGGTGCCCTGCTGTCCCGGCAGTAAGGAGATAACGATGTCACCGGGCTCGCCGGTCTGCACCACAGCTTGACCGGAAACCACGGAGTCGCTCTCTCCGCCGGCGGAGAGCTCCACCCGGGCGGCACCGTCGGCCTCGATGCGTACCTGTAGCGAGATGTCGCCGGCATCCGTCTCGGCCCGGAACAGATTGCGAGGGCCACTCACGGTGTCCGATACTCCGTCATCTTCGGGAAGGACACGGGCGCTCACGGAGAAGGCGCTCAACCGACCGTCGCGAACCGGAAGGATGAAGTCATCAATGCGAAAGCCCGACTCACCGTCGAGGTGGTAGCCGAAGACGCCGTTCGTTACTCGCAGGTCCGGACTTCCGAGCGCCTCGGCGGTACGGCTTACATCGAACATATCGACTCGCGAACCGTCGTCGCGAAAGTTCCCCATGAAGTGGAAGAGGCTGTAGTACGACGCTTCAGGGGCGAGATCGTTTTCGCCGAGATCTGCGGTGCGTCGGACGACGATCTGGGACGTGTACTGCGCTGAGGACTCGAAGGGAAAGCTCCCGCTGTCGGTCGGCCCGGTCGGGAACAACTCAACAAGAACCGGATAGACACCCTGGGCGGATGCCGATTTCACGAGGACTTCTTCGAGACCGTCGGAGGCGTAGCCCTCGGCGATCGTTCTCCCGTCCATGGTCCAGCGCAGATAGGGATCGGCTCCCTCCGGTGCGTCGACTTGAACGCGCAGGATTCCGGACGACGCGGGGAAAAACGAGGGCGGATAGGCGGTGACGCCGTCAATTACGTAGGAACCGTCCGCGACGAAAAAGCGCCGCTCCGTCCGCGAAACCTCCTCTCCATCCTTGAAAAGAACGAGGGTAAGCACATACTCGCCGGGCTCCACGTCGGGAACGCCGATTTCGGGGACGGTGCTTCCGGAAAGCTCCGCTCCACTGATGGTCGAAGACCCGAATACCTCGCCTGCAATGGTGGAGAGGGTAACCTCGAGCCGGTCGAGCACAACCGGATCGCCATTCGTGGACTGAGCACCAGAAGTCTTTATCTCGACGGGAATTGCGTCATTGGCCTGGAAAATGCTGCCGGCATCCGCCGTGGCAATTGTGTACTCCTCTTCCGGCTCCAGCTCAGGCACCAGGAGATTGGATTCACCACAGGAAATGAGAAACAATACCGGCAGTATGGCAATGACGAAACGTCTGGTCATATCTGATTCGAGTATACTACGAAGTTGCGATTTTTCACAGTTCTTGCGGAAGCTCTCCACCTGCCGATATTATGCACAAGGATGCGTGCGACACGGGCAATTGTACACCTCAATGTATTCCGGGATAACCTGCGGCTCATTCAAAACTGGCTCGCTTCGACCACTGAGGGGCCGGCTGTCTCGCCGAAGATCTGCCTGGCAGTAAAGGCCGACGCCTACGGGCACGGAATCGGGCCTATCGCTCGGACCGCGGTCGACGCCGGCGTTGAATACTTGGCGGTGGCAACGGTGGATGAGGCAATCACCATCCGGGAAGAGGGTATATCCGCGCCACTCTTGCTGTACAGCCTCCCCATTCCGGAAGAGATCCCGGCGATCATGGAATACGGAGTCACGCCGCTGGTAAGCGACATTGAATTCGTCCACGAGCTCGCCGCCGCAGCGGCGGCTGCAGAAAGGCCGGTTGCCGTCCATTTGAAGATCGATACGGGGATGGGTCGCATTGGGTGCCGTCCCGAAGATGCGCCCGACGTCGCTGCGGCAATTGACGGGGAGGCGTGGCTCAAGCTGGAGGGCGTATCGACGCACTTTCCGAACGCCGATCACTCCGACCCCGGCTTTACCAATCGCCAGATCGCCGTGTTCAACGACGCCGTTGCGGGCATCTCGGCGCGCGGCATTGACCCCGGGCTGGTACACGCCGCCAACTCAGCCGGATTGCTGCAGTTTCCCGAATCGCGCTTGGACATGGTGCGCCCCGGACTCCTGGCCTACGGCTACGATCCTACCGGACAAGACCTGCGGCACCTGCCCGTTCGCCCGGTCATGGAGCTGGAATCACGGATCGTGTACTTGAAATCGGTCAAGGCCGGCACGCCGATATCCTACGGCTCGACGTATCGAACCGCCGAGCGCACGTGGATCGCGACCCTGCCGCTCGGCTACGGGGACGGCTATAGCCGCCTCCTTTCCAACACCGCCGAGGTCTTAGTCGAGGAGAGTGCGACGGGCCGGACGGTGCGCGCCCCCATTGCCGGCCGGGTGTGTATGGATCAGCTCATGCTCGATCTCGGCCCCGAAAGCCAAGCTCGGCGTTACGACCGTGTCGTGCTCTTCGGTCCCGACCCGGCCGGTCCGAACGCGGCTGAGCTCGCCGGCCTCTCTCAGACCATTCCCTACGAGATCACCTGCAATATCTCGAAGCGCGTCCCGCGAGTCTTTCGCGACCCGTCACCGGTCGGCCCACAGTACCGCGAGGTTGATCACCGTCTTTGCAGCGCGGACCATTGATCGCAGAGGCACCCACTCGTAGATACCATGCATGTTCTGAGGCCCGGCAAAGATGTTCGGGGTGGGCACCCCCATCTGGGTGAGCCGAGCGCCGTCCGTGCCGCCGCGAATTGCGTGGGCGACCGGTTCCATACCCGTTCCCCGAATGGCCTCCGCGAGGAGCTCCGTTACCTCCGGCGTCTTCTCAATTACGTCTCGCATGTTCCGGTATTGCTCGACATGCTCCACGGTCACCGATGAGCCCGGGTAGGCGGCTTCCACCGCTGCGGCGAACGACTTCACCGCGTCGAGACGGCGCTCCACCTCGTGCATTTCAAAATCCCGGAGAATCAGGTCCACCCGCGCCGCACCCATACCACCGGTGACCTCAATCGGACAGTAGAAGCCGTAGCGACCATCGCTTGCTTCCGGACTCTCGTTGCGCGGAAGGAGCGAGAGAAACTCTCCGGCCATGGTAATTGCGTTCGCCAGTTTACCCCGGGCGGTGCCTGGATGGATGACTCTCCCGTTGAAGTGTAGCGATACCATAAACGCGGAGAAGCACTCCGCCTCGTAGGTGCCCTCATCGCCTCCGTCAACGGTGTAACACACCTTCGACTCGAGACGGTCTAAGGGAAACTTGTCCATTCCACGGCCAATCTCCTCATCCGGCGTGAAGATCACCTCAATGGGACCGTGGGCGATCTCGGGATGCTCGGAGAGATAGGCGACGGCGGTCATTATCTCCGCGACCCCGGCCTTGTCGTCCCCACCGAGGAGGGTGCTGCCGTCGCTGCTTATGATGGTCTCGCCCTGGTACGCGGTGAGAGCGGGATACTCCGCGGGGTCTAAGGCGACACCATCGGATAACTGGAGCGTACCACCGTCGTAGCCGCGGTGAATCTGCGGGGTCACATTCTCCCCCGGGCTGTCTGGGGAGGTGTCGAGGTGCGCCATGAGGCCCATCGACGGCGCGCCTTCCTTCCCCTTCGTTGCGGGAACGCGAGCCATGACGTAGCACTGCTCGTCGAAGTAGACGTCTGATATGCCGAGCTCCTGCAACTCCGAAACCAGAATCCGGGCCAGGTCGAACTGGCCGGGGGTCGACGGTGTTTCCGCGTTGTGGCGGTCCGAGGTGGTAAATACCTTGACGTACTTCGTGAATCGAGAAAGCAGCTGGTCGTCAAACCAGGCGCGGTCGGTATCGAGAGAGGAGAGGCCGTTGATCATGGCAGGAGCGTAGCCGAGGGAGGAGCCCCTGTCAAACCGAGGCGGCGAGGAATCTACACTTCAATGAGACCAATTCGAGCCGCGTAGAGCACGAGATCGACTTGGCTGTGGAGCGAGAGCTTCTTCATGATGTTGGATCGGTGATTCTCCACGGTACGGGGACTGATATCAAGCTCGACCGCAATCTCTTTGGTTTGTCTACCCTGGAGGATGATATCCAACACCTGCCGTTCCCTCGGAGTCAGCTCTCTGAGAAGATGACGCCACGAGTGGCCCTGCGTTGCAGTCGCAATATCTACCTCGCCATGCTGCCCGGGGGTTGTTTGCATGCATACGAAGGTTCCCCCACGGGCGACGGTATCCAAACCGTGGATGAGCGTGAGGGCGGGCAGGTTCTTGGTCGTGTAGCCACGGACACCCTGTCGGAGGAAGAACTGCATGCTCTTCAAGGTTGGGCTGTCGGTGTGAATGAACAGCCGTATTTCAGGCTCTTCCGTACGGATCCAGCGGATGAAATCTACATCGCGACTACCATCCGCGGATGCGTCCATGACAATGAGATTCGGTTGTACGGCAAGAACTCGATCCTCTCGCACCGAGACGCTGTCAATCTCATCGACAATATCGTACCTGGTGTGTTCCTCTACAATGGTCCGCAGGCCCACGCGATAGGTGGGATGCTCATCCAAAATGACAATCCGTGTATTCGTCATAAGCCCTGCTGTTATGGTTGCTGTCTTGAGTCATTGTAAGGGCTTCTGTTCAAAAAGAAATCCTAACGTCAACGCACGTATTATAACTTATTATCGTAAGCATTAATACTCACGCAACCTACCCATTGAAACGAATCCGCTTCTGTGCAGCCTGGTCTGAGCCGATCCCGTTCCCATTTTCCCTACAATCCTGTATAGTTGCCCCCATCGATGCTACACAAATGTAGGAATGGCTATTCCACCGGCCATACGTGTGAGATCCCTGACCCACGCAAGCCCATGCTTCACAATGACTTAGACGACGTTGTTGCAGCTTGGCACAGAACCTGCTGAAACAAGCGCAGGAGACTTCGATACTCATATACCTGACGAAAAAAGGAGAAAGGAATGAACGGAACCAGCACTGCGAAAGATGTCCTCAGCCTCATGGAGAAAGAAAAGGTCGAGATCGTCGACCTGCGATTCATGGATTTCCCGGGAATTTGGCAACACTTCTCGGTCCCGGCGACGGAGATCGATGAGGATACATTCACCGAGGGCATGGGCTTCGACGGCTCGAGCATCCGCGGCTGGCAGGCCATTAACGAATCGGACATGATCGTGAAGCCCGTACCGGAGAGCGCATTCATTGATCCCTTTACGGTCCACAAGACCTTGGTGATTATCTGCAACATTGCGGATCCCCTCACCGGCGAGGACTACACCCGCGACCCGCGCAACATCGCCCGCAAGGCGGAGAATTACGTAAAGACAACCGGCCTTGCCGACACTGTCTTCGTGGGACCGGAGGCGGAGTTTTTCATCTTCGACGATATTCGCTTCGATCAAAACGAACACTCCGGCTACTACTTCGTAGATTCCGTCGAAGGTCGCTGGAACTCCGGCCGCGACGAAGGGCCGAACTTGGGCTACAAACCGCGCTACAAGGAAGGCTACTTCCCGGTGCCGCCCACCGATAGCGTCCACGACCTTCGGAGTGAAATGGTCCTGCTGATGCAGTCCATGGGGATGCCCGTTGAGGCGCACCACCACGAGGTTGCCACGGGCGGGCAGTCGGAGATCGACATGCGCTTCGCCCCTCTCGTGCCCATGGCGGATGCACTATTGAAGTACAAGTACATTGTGAAGAACGTGGCAAAGCGCCACGGCCGAACCGTCACCTTCATGCCGAAGCCGGTGTGGAACGACAACGGGAGCGGAATGCACGTCCACATGTCCCTGTGGAAGGACGGCAAGAACCTCTTCTTCGGCGACGGATACGCCGGCCTCTCGGAGACCGCGCTCCACGCAATCGGCGGCATGCTGAAGCACGCCCCCGCCATCCTGGCATTTACCAACCCAACCACCAACAGCTACAAGCGACTCGTGCCCGGCTTCGAGGCGCCCGTTAACTTGGCCTACTCACAACGAAACCGAAGCGCTGCGGTCCGGATCCCCATGTACTCCAACTCGGAAAAGGCAAAGCGCTTCGAGTTCCGCTGCCCCGACCCTTCGTCGAACCCCTACTTGGCCTTCTCGGCCATGTTGATGGCGGCGATCGACGGTATTCAGAACAAGATCAATCCCGGCGACCCCCTCGACAAGGACATTTACGACCTGCCGCCCCAGGAGGCAGCGAAGGTCGAGAAGACCCCGGGAAGCCTCCGCGGCGCCCTGGAGGCGCTGGAGCGCGATCACGACTTCCTCTTGAAGGGAGATGTCTTCACCGAAGACGTCATTGAGACCTGGATCGAATACAAGATGACCAACGAGGTCCTGGCACTCGATCTGCGTCCCCACCCCTGGGAGTTCGCGCTCTACTACGACATCTAGGCGCGGCTCAAAACAGGCGCTACCCGGCGGCGTGCGGATCACCTCCTGAGTTCGCGGCCGTCGGTTAAACGTGTGCCTCGGCTGTCTCCTGCCGAGGCGCTGCCCCGGTTGTCTCCGCCGGGGCTTTTAACCTATCCCGAAGCTTGTTGATTGAATCAGGGGAAAGCTTCCAGGCGTAGG
>CAYPTH010000040.1:15046-23012 GCA_964413635.1 uncultured Spirochaetaceae bacterium | reverse complement strand
ACTCACCGTCCGGTCGTTGAGGACGCTCGACCCATTCATCCTCTCGACCGTTCATACGCATGAACTCTCGCGTCACCTCGTCGGAGGGAAACATGGCCGCGGTGGCTCCGATATCTACCGCCATATTTGCAATAGTGGCCCGGGCCGCCATGTCGAGGTTTTCGACGCCGGGACCGTGAAACTCCATGACGGTACCCAAGCCGCCCTTCACGCTGAATCGCCGGAGAAGCTCGAGGATAACGTCCTTTCCCGAAACCATGGGTGGCGGCTCGTTTTCCACGTAGATCCCCCACACCTTGGGGCTCGTGATGTAGTAGGGGCGGCCCGCCATGGCCATGGCAACCTCGAGGCCACCGGCCCCCATTGCAAGCATGCTCAAACAGCCCCCCGTAGTCGTATGGCTATCGGAGCCGAGGAGCGTCTTTCCTGGAATTCCAAAACGTTGACGGTGAACGTGGTGCGATACGCCATTGCCGGCGGGGGATAATGTCACGCCGTAGCGGGCGGCACACGACTGGAGGAAACGGTGGTCGTCCGCATTCTTGTAGTCCGTTTGGATGATATTGTGGTCTATATAGCTCACCGCTACTTCAGGCTGGACGCGATCCATACCGAGCGTTTCGAATTCGAGATAGACCATGGTGCCGGTAGCGTCTTGTGTGAGGGTTTGATCGATCCGGAGGCCGATTTCCTCGCCTGGCTCCAGCCGACCTTCCACGAGGTGTTGTTCCAAGATTTCTTGCGTTAGCGTATTCTCCATGGGAACCTCCCCTGCTTTTAACCTAACGAGATCCGTACCGAAGGCAAAGCGCCGCTCCCGGGCTTCGCAGGCCAAGGCTGCATCATATCTTGCTTTTTTGTGGCGCGCGTCACCATACTAGGGGGAAATACGGGGCCACACGGGCCGAGGAGCCTCTTTGTCAGCCACAACGAACCGCACAAATACATCCCAACTCTTGGCCGGCAGCGGCATCTTCGCTGAGTTGAGCGCCGAGGAGCGCTCCGCGGTGGAGACGCACAGCACCTACATGACCTTTGGGGAAGATGAGAAGGTATTCCAGGAAGGTGACGCGGCGGATAACTTTTACGTCATTGAAAGCGGAGAAATCCTGATCCGACAGCAGGAAGATGAGTCCCGCTCCCGAGATGTGGCGCGCTTCATTGCAGGCGAGTCTTTCGGGGAGCTGGACGTCCTACGTGGCTCCGTTCGAAGCGCCACCGCCGTCGCAACGGGCACAACACGCATACTTATCTTCCCCGAGCCGCCGCAGCGTTTCGAAGACGTCATGGCAATCGATCCGGTGGTATTTGCCCGGGTGTTGCAAAAGTTGATTGCCTTTCTGGCGAGCCGCATCCGCTCGACGAACCAGCTCTTGAGCGAGAACAGCTCCTGGGTCCGCGAGCTTCGCCGACAGGTCTATTCGGATAAGCTCACGGGACTGTACAACACGGCCTTTCTCAAGGACTCATTCAAAGACTTTCCACCGTCGGATCAGGAAACATCGACTTTGCTCATGCTGAAGCCTGATCGCTTCAAGGAGATCAACGACACCTACGGTCACGAAGTCGGCGATAGAACGATCCAGATCCTGGCGCGACGGTTCCAGGACGTAATTGAGCCCCTTGGATCGCCGGTGCGCTACCGAGGCAACGAGTTGGCGGCGCTACTACCAGGGCGTGACACCAGTGAGGCGATGCACCTGGCTGACAAGCTACAGGAGCATATCGGCGCAATCGATATCACCTCCATGACGGCAGGGGAGCCTGTGACCATTCGCACGAGCGTTGGAATTGCCCAAGCGCCGGCGGACGGGCGTAGAGGAGACAAGCTTTTGGAGGTCGCCTACGAGCGGCTCATGAGAGCGCGAAACGACGGCGGTGGCCGGATCTATACCGGCGAGGGGAGCGGCGACCATGGCTAAGGACCTCAGCTTCCTGGAGAAGGTCGAAATTTTCTCCACCCTCAACCGGGATGAGCTTCATGCGGTCTCTCCCCTTCTCAAGGAGGAGACTCTCGAAAGCGGGCAGCCGCTGTTCAAGCAGGGCGACCGGGGCGATTCCTTGTTCATCGTAAACGAGGGGAACGTAGCAACACAGGTAGGCACGGAGGACGGCGACCACATTACCGTGGCGGAGTTCGGCCCCGGAGACTTCTTCGGTGAGATGTCGATCTTCGAGCACGCTCCGCGATCGGCAACGTGCAGCGCTTCTGATGACGCCGTTGTACTCCGACTTCACGAGGACGACTTCGGCCGGCTCATGCGGACACGCCCCAAGGTGGCCATCAAGGTCATGCACAAGATGCTCACCGTGATCGCCGGGCGCCTCGAGAACACGAGCTCCTTCCTCTCCGACATGGTGCAGTGGGGAGACGAATCCCGTAAGCGCGCCTTCACCGACGATTTGACCGGCCTCTTCAATCGACGCTTTCTCGATCAAAGTCTCACGGATCAGTTCGCCCAGGCGGCTGCTGCAGGGAAGTCTCTGTGCCTGGTCATGATGGATCTCGACCATTTCACCGGCATCAACGACGAATACGGCCACGAACAAGGCGACCAATTGATCGCCGCGGTTGCCCCCGCCATCAAGCGCACGTTTCGAGAGACTGATATCATGGCGCGCTACGGCGGTGACGAGTTCACCTTCATTCTTCCCGACACCACCCCCGAGGTCGCCGCAGACCTGTGCGCGCACCTGAGAGAGGATGTCTCGAAGCTCGACTTTCTGGAGAAGCTCGGCGGTTCCATTCGGCAGGTAACGACGAGCCAGGGAATCGCGTGCTTCCCAATGCACGCGCAAGACACGGAAGGTTTGCGGGAAAAGGCCGATCAAGCGCTCTACATTGCAAAAGAGCGCGGTCGGAATCGCTCCGAAATTGCCCCTCTCGGGGACAACGGCGCCGAAGGCTAAACGGAGGGTCGGTCATGCACAGTAGCGACGCCGGCACGGCACGAAAGTACGACATCCCCACGATTGCGCGGAAAAACCGTATCGTGGATAACATAATCGGCGCATTTGCCGCGCGGAACAACTTCCTCATTGTCGGCCACAAGAGCCCGGATGAGGACTGCGTCTCCTGCATGGTTGCCGTCGCCCTCATTCTCAGCAAGCTGGACAAGAGCGTGACGCTCTGCACCATCCCCGATCTTCCCGAGCACTTCTCGTATCTCATTGATATTGCCCGCTACAACTCCATCAACGTGAACTCCGGATGTGCAGACGACGAGGATCACGTCGACAGCGTGATCTTCTGCGACAGTGCAAAACCGGAGCTGGTCTACATTGCGCCGGAGGTGAAGCAAATCGTCGAGCGTGAAGACGTTCTTCGCATCGAATTCGATCACCACGTTGACTCCGACACGCGGTACAACGCGGATCCCGACTACTCCCTGGTTGCCGAGGCTTCCTCCGCCTGTGAGTTGGTGGGCCTCTTGGCGTGCAAGCTGAGCGCGCGTGAGGAGCTGCTCGAGCGCTTTGCCGTGAACGAGGTTTTCTCGAGGAATGTCGTCTTGGCCATCATTACCGGTATCGTTGGCGACACCCAAATGGGCAGCTTCATCAAGACGCGCAAGGAGAAGCGCTTCTACACCATGTTCAGCAACATGTTCGACCGTCTCCTCGTCGCCAAGACGACCAAACACACGAACTTCACGAACATGGAAGAGGTGTACGCCGAGCTCAGGAAGCTCTCCGCCAAGGAGTCCAACTGTCACGCCTTCCTCAGTAAACAAAAGGAGATCCGTGGAAAAGTTGGGCTCGCCGCCTTCAACGCCAAGACGAGCGAGGAGGCGCGACGCCGATTCGACCTGGACACGATTGTGTCCATGGCGCGCGGAGTCGCCGATGAGTTAGCCGAGGAGAGCGGATACGTCAGCCTTGTTTGCTACTACGATCCGCCGGAGGAGTCGGGCCTCATCCAGCTGCGCTCGCGACGAAGCCGGGCCTTCAAGGAAGCGGATCTCCGCGAGGTATTGCGGCGACTCGAAATCCAGGATGGTGGCGGCCACGAAGGAGCGATCGGCTTCAGAATACCCCAGGCTGAGGTCGATGATTTCGGCGCCCTTGTCGATCGACTGGTGAACACCATATCGACACTGATTGCAGAAAGCGAGGGTGACGCGTAGGCTCACTCTCATGTACACACACTTGACCCCGAAGGAGCTCACACCGCGGCAGGTGTACAAGCTCATGATCGGCTGCGTCGTGCCGCGGCCGATCGCCTGGATTACTTCAGTCGATGCTGACGGGAAGGGCAATCTGGCGCCCTTCAGTTATTTCAACGGCGTCTCGTCGAATCCGGCTGTGATCTCGGTTTCCTTTAGCTTCCATCCGGAACGACCGGAGCACAGCAAGGATACACTTCGCAACATCCGGACCACGAAAGAGTTCGTGGTTAACGTGGTGACGGAAGAGTCCGCCGCCGCCATGCATGCGAGCTCCGGCGAGTACGACCCCAGCGAGGATGAGCTTGACGCCCAGGGCCTCACCCGGGTTGCTTCCCAGGTTGTCCGCCCCCCTTCCCTTGCGGAAAGTCCAATCCGGCTGGAGTGCCGACTCTACGACTCGCACCAGGTCGGTAGCGGACCGGGCAGCGCCACGCTGGTCCTCGGTGAGCTTGTCAACGTCGCGGTACGAGACGATCTTATCAACGACCGGCTTCACGTTGACCATGAGAAGCTTCACGTTGTCGGCCGCCTGGCGGGAACCACGTATACCTACGTCCGAGAGATCCTCGACCTCGGCCCGCGGCCCTAACACGCTCTGCGTACATGACGGATACAACGACGCAACTGCGCAGCTTCAACCCGTTCCCCGTGTTGCTACTCACCGGAACGGTCTACCTCAACTTTCTCGGCCGCCTGGTCTTCAGCCCTCTTTTGGTATCGATTGAGGCGGAGTTCAACGTCGGCCACGCCGTCACCGCTAGCTTCTTCCTCATCATGTCGGTGGGATTCAGCATAACCATGCTCCTGTCGGGCTTCATTGCCAGGGCAATCAGCCATCGGGCGACCATTCAGCTTGCGTCAGTGGCGGTAATAGTATCCACGCTGGCGATCGCCATGAGTCCAAGCCTGATCCTCGTCCAGATCGGACTGTTCATCCTGGGCGCCGGCGCCGGACTGTACGCCCCGTCGGGAATTGCGACCCTTACCGAGATGGTTGAGCCCACCGACTGGGGAAAGGCGATCGCGTTTCACGATCTCGGCCCGAACCTCGCCTTCATCTCGGCACCCTTCCTGACAAATCTCCTTCTGCCCGCAACGAGTTGGCGCGGCGTTGTCGCAAGCATTGGTGTCGCGGCGGCGGCAATGCTGCTCCTCTTCTCCCTTGCCTCCGACGCCGGACGCTTCCGGGGCGAACCGCCGCGCTTCTCGACCGTCGCCGAGCTTGTCCGCCAACCGCGCTTCTGGGCGGTAGGCACCTTCTTCATGTTGGCTGCGTCGGCCACACTCGGCGTCTTCTCCATTCTGCCCACCTATCTCACGGTGGAACGCGACTTCGACTCGGCCACGGTAAACACTCTGGTCGGACTCTCCCGCGTTTCCGGGGTGGCCATGGTATTCGTCTCCGGGATCTTGCGCGACCGCCTGGGAGAACGGGTGCTGATCGGGACCGTGGTCGGAGCGGCGGGAGTACTGACAATTCTATTCGGACTGCTCCACGGCGCGCCCCTCGTAGCGGTGGTATTTCTTCAACCGGCGGTCGTTGCCGCCTTCTTTCCCGCGGCGCTTTCCGCCCTTTCCCGGATTGGCTCTCCTACAAGCCGAAACGTTGTAGTAAGCCTCATGATCCCGGCGGCGAACACCGTGGGAGCGGGAGTCTTCCCGGCAGGGATGGGCCTCCTTGGCGATCACGGTCTGTTCTACCTTGGCTTCCTGGTTCTTGGCGGCATTATGCTGGCGAGCTTGGTACTGGTTCGCTATCTGGATCCGAAAATGACGGCGCCCGAGTAATCCGGCGCCGCCTACTCCCCTTCAGGGCGCCAGAAGGCGACGCGACCTTCCGCCACCTTGCTGAAGGTGGCTCCTTCTCCAGTGAGGTCAATCAGGTAGATGCTCGGCGTGTTGTCCGGCGACATGGCGGAGATCACGAGGGCCGAGCTATCCGGAGCCCAGGGGGTGGTCGAACGCTGGTACTGGTCGAAGAAGGGCACCACCTGCGTCACAAATGTGCCGGTGGGCCGGAAGGGTCCGACCCTGCGCACTTGGCGCGTCTCCGTATCGAGAATGGACAGGGTCAAGTAGAAGCGCGATATCTCATCACTCCCCGGCTGCGGGAGCGTCTCGAGAATGGCGATCTTGCTTCCGTCGGGGGACCAAAAGAACGCAGTAGCCGTCGTAATCGGCGCTTCCGCGGCGTTCCGGGCAACAGTAGTGGCGGAGCCGGTGATGTCGAGGAGGCGGAAACGACCGATAACCCCGCCGAAGGGGGAGTTGTAGCCGTCAATGAAGGCGAGCTGTTCTCCAGTGGGCGACCAATCAAAGGCTGCAAAGTCACTCAGACGCGCAACCGTGGCAAGACGCTCACCTTGTGACGAGTACACCTCCAAGCTGCGGTTTTCTTCCTCATCAATCACCGCGGCGGCGAAACGGCGGCCGGCGGGAGAGAACGACGGCGCCTGAAAGTACCCCGCCTTGGCTTCAATCACACGCTCGGTGGGTCCCTGCGTATCCGCCATGTCGATGATCGAGATTTTGCTGTTCGTGGGCTCCCGCACCGCCGCCCCGCCGGTGTGCACGGCAATGTAGCTACCTCGAGGCGACCAGCTGAAATACATGGGACGCCCCGTAACCAGGGAGCGGTACCGCCGACCGTTCGGTGACACGATTTGCAAGCTCAGTAGGGAGTTGTCCGGAGTCGTGCTCAAGAAGCTCACCCGTTCACCCCGGGGATCCCAGGCGAGGTAGAAGGGCGAATTGTCAATGCTCACGAAGCTCGTATACATCCGGCGCGCGGCGAAATCCGCCACGTAGATCGTGCTGCGGCCCTCCGAGTCTTCCGTGGAGTCAAACCCGACGAACGCCAGCCGTTCACCGTCCGGTGACCAGGTCGGCATGTCAAAGAGCAGCTCCTTCGTAGAGACATTCGGCACATCCGTGACCGGCACACTCCATTCGCCGGTCCGGTCGGTCACATACACCCGTCGATCAACGCCGACATATGCGATCTCCGCCTCCGCGGTGCGGGAATTCGGCCCTTCCTCCGGGAAGGATAGCGTCCGCGACTGCAGGGTGGCACAGGCCGTTAGCACAAAGAGCGCGCCGACAATCGTAGCTGCGCTCAAGGTGAGCGCTTTTCCGGTAGTTTGTCGCATACTCAGAGTATACGAAGCGCCCCCGGATACCGACTGCCTTTCTAGGTAATTCCGTCAGGAATTCGGGCGGTGATATCCCAGGGCCGCGAGGACGCCGGCGTCATGAAGCCGGGGAGCGGCTTCATACGCTGCATCAACTACTTCGATTCCCTGCTCCGTCGGCGCCGACGGCACCGTGTCACCTATGGACCGGGCCAAGCCCTCACCAAAGGTGTCGGCGAGGTCCCGATAGCCGGTGAAACCGACCGTTCCCGCGCCTGCCCACCACGCAGCGTTGTCTATCCGGTACACGTCCGACATCTCCCGCACCCCGAGGTCCCCAATGACCTCCCCGCCACTCCCGCGTACCTGCGGCACGGTTATCACGGTGAGTCGGTCCCAGGCATTGCTCGAGACGATTTCGGCAAGGTTATCTCCGGCGGGGGCACGCAGATCCTCGTAGCGCCACGCCAACTCCGCGTGGACTCGAGCGACCTCCCCCGGCGCCTCCTCGAGCGGGATCGACCGGCCGTCGACGCTTTGAACCGCAAAGAGATGAACGAAGGGAGTACCGCGCCGGGCGGCAACAATTGGCGCCTCGTTCAAGAGAACCGCCTCACCGGCGCACAGCTCCGTGTGTACATCGATTCGATGCTCTCTGAGCGCGTCCAC
>CAYPTH010000040.1:9177-14946 GCA_964413635.1 uncultured Spirochaetaceae bacterium | reverse complement strand
ACGGTGGCGATACTCGCCGAGGCAACGGCATCCGCCGCCGCTTCGGCGGACGCACGATCACCCGTGGTGCCGGTGCCGTCACCGCGGGGATCAACGGAGCAGAAGAGCGTCCCGCCGTCCGGCGACGCCCCTCCCGCGGCAGCTTCGAGGAGCTGAGCAATGGGGTGGGGCAGCGACCCGAGCGGTCCGGCAATCTCGGAGATGACCGCGCCGCCCCGCGAGGTCACGCGGAATGCCGCGCGGATATCCCGGGGAGAGCCACCGGTGGTGGCGGCACGGGCGAGGGTTTCCAACATATGTTCGCGAAACGCCGGTGGCGGCGGTGGCGGGGGGGGCGCCGTTTCCATGATGCGCCATGATAGCCTATGCGGCGCGCATTTTGCACCGGCAGGATGGCCATGGTATGGTAGAATCACTGACTGAGAGGAATGGGATGATCCAACGGAAGCAACTCAGCGACGAGCACGCAAAAACGTGGATGGACACGGGAGAGCTAGCCGAAGCGGTGCGCAACGACGGTGAAAACGTAGCCGTCGTCCTCACCCAAGGATGGTGCCCCCAGTGGGTTTCCATGAACGTATGGCTCAACTTCATGCAGCAGCGCGGACGGCCGCGGAACGTCGACATTACGGTGTACGAGTACATCTACGACCGGGCGCCGATGTTTGATGAGTTCCGGCAGTTCAAGGAGAGTAGCCTCGGCAATTCGGAGATCCCCTTCGTCGTCTACTTTCACAACGGCGAACGAATTGGAACGTCGAACTACACTACTTCCCGCTCATTCGTGAATCGCTTCGCGAGCGCTTCATGAGTACCAGTGATCCAGGCCGCTTCGGCGCACGCATTCTGCCCTATGAGGGCACACGGCCCGAGATCGACCAGACCGCCTTCCTCAGCGCCGGCGTTACGGTGATCGGCGCTGTCCGCCTCGCCGCGGAGGTCGGCATCTGGTACAACTCGGTCCTGCGCGGCGACGTCTGCACCATTGAGGTGGGCCCGCGGAGCAACATCCAGGACGCGTGCATGGTTCACGGTCCTCACGGCGGTCACGTAACCAGGATCGGAAGCGAGGTCACAATCGGACACCACGCAACGATCCACGGGTGCATCTTGGAGGACCGCTGTCTCATTGGGATCGGAGCCATTGTTCTCGACTTCGCCCACGTCGAGTCTGAATCAATGATCGCAGCCGGCGCCGTGGTAACCCCACGCACGCGGGTCCGGCGCGGCATGCTCTACGGCGGCATTCCCGCCAAGCCACTCCGAGAGCTCAGCAAGGACGAGATCGACGGTCTCGCGGAGTCCGCGAAGAACTACGTCGGCTACGCTCAGAAGACCATTCACTCCTTGAGCTAAGACTGCCACTCAACTACCATGTGTGCACACTGGAGGGATACCGCTATGCGCGTTGGATTTATTGGACTCGGGTTGATGGGAAGCCGCATGGCCCGGCACGTATTGCAGGCTCATGGTTCTCTCCTCATACACAACCGAACCAAGAAGCGGGCTCAGCCGCTCCTAGATGAAGGCGCGGAATGGGCGGACTCACCTCCGGCGATAGGGAAGAGCTGCGACATCGTCATTACCATGTTGACCGATCCAGCCGCTGTCGAGAGTGTCGTCCTTGGCGCCGACGGGCTGCTATCCGGGATGCGGCGCGGCGCTCTCTGGGTGGACTGCACGACCGTGAATCCCTCCTTCGCCCGCCGCATGTCCGCGCATGCCGATGCCGCCGGTATCCGCTACGTAGACGCCCCCGTTGCCGGCTCGACCGTCCCCGCCGAGAAGGGGGAGTTGGTGGTGTTTACCGGAGGCGCCGACAAGGATGTTGCCGAGGCACGACCGTTTCTCGAGCCCTTCGCAAAGGCCGTCGAGCACATGGGGGAGCGCGGCATGGGATCAGCCATGAAGATGGTGAACAACACCTTCCTCGGCTACGCCATGGCGGGGTTCTCGGAGTCGGTGCGCCTCGGTCGCGCCCTGGGTATCACGGAGTCGAGGATTCACGACACCATGCTCGGCGGCCCTCTGGTACCGCCGTTCCTTTCACTGAAAAAGCGTAGGATCGATGCCAAGGACTACAGCCCGCAGTTTCCCCTACGACTCATGTACAAAGACCTGGCCCTCGCCTGTTCGAGCGCCTACGAGGCGGACATCCCCGTAGATGTGCTGGCGGCGGTGACGCAGCGATTCGCGGCCGCAAAGGACGCCGGGATGGGGGACCTGGACTTCTCGGCTATCTATCAGTTCATGAACGGGGAGTCCCATGAGGCGTCACGTGAGTAAGGAGTCCGACGACCGCCTGCGCAAGGCGGAGAAGCCGCAACAAGACTCCCTGGTACTGCACCAATTCTATCGAGGCAAGATGGAAACCGTGCCGAAGTGCGTGGTGCGAGATCTCTCCGACTTTTCCCTGTGGTACTCACCCGGCGTGGCGGGTCCATGTAAGGCAATTCACGAGGAGCCGGAACGGGTCTACGACTACACGAACAAGTGGAATACCGTGGCAGTCGTTTCCGACGGGAGCCGCGTCCTAGGACTCGGCGACATCGGCCCCAAGGCGGGCCTTCCCGTCATGGAAGGCAAAGCGCTCCTGTATCGCTATCTCGGCGGCGTGGACAGCGTTCCCATTGTCCTGGATACCAAGGATCCGGATGAGATCATCCGCACCGTCTTGCTCCTGCAACCGACCTTCGGCGGGATCAATCTGGAGGATATCGCGCAACCGAAGTGCTTTCGGATCCTCGAGACTCTGCGGAAACAGGCTGAGATCCCGGTCTGGCACGACGATCAGCAAGGAACCGCCACCGTGACGCTTGCAGGACTCCTCAATGCCCTGCGCCTCGTCGACAAGCGCCTCGAGCGGGTGCGGATCGCCTTCATTGGCGCGGGTGCCGCCAACGTCGCATGCGCGCGGCTTATCTTTGGTCGCGGAGCCGATCCGGAACAAAGTATTGTCGTTGACAGCAAGGGAATCCTCGGTCGTCATCGGGAGGATGTCCGGCGACGTCGAAACGAGTTCCCCGAAAAGTGGGCGCTATGCGAGACGACAAACGCCGAGAACCGCGAGGGCGGGATCGCCGAGGCCATGCAGAACGCCGATGTCGTGATCTCCCTCGCCAAACCGGGCCCCGGAACCATCCAACCGGCCTGGATCTCCGGCATGGCCGACTCACCGGTCGTCTTCGCCTGCGCAAACCCGGTTCCCGAGATCTGGCCCTGGGAGGCGGAAGAGGCGGGCGCCACCGTCGTGGCAACCGGGCGATCGGACTTTCCGAATCAAGTAAACAACAGCCTCTGTTTCCCCGGAATCTTCCGCGGCGCTTTGGACGTTCGCGCGACAACCATCACGGACGAGATGTGCTACGCCGCCGCCGATGCGCTGGCGGATACCATTGGGGACGCCTTGCGAGCCGATCACATTCTACCGACAATGGAGGACTGGAGCGTCTTCATTGATGTTGCCGTAGCCGTAGCGCGGACGGCAATGGATCAAGGCGTTGCCCAGAAAACGCGTGACGAAGAGGAGCTCCGACGGCACGCTGAAACCCTTATCCGTCGATCCCGGGAGGTTACGCAGGACATGATGGATCGAGGCCACATTGCCGCGCCGGACGGACTGCTGTGATGTACGACCTGATTATCCTCGGCGGGGGACCCGCGGGACTCGCCGCCGCAATGTATGCCGTCCGGAAGAATCTCAGCGCGCTATTGATCTCGCCCGACCTCGGCGGCAAGGTTCATCAGGGTTTCACCATTCCAAATGCCGAGAGCCACCGCGTACTGAAACCTCAAGCACTCGTTCAGGAGTACGTGAACCAGCTTTCATACCTCAGTCACGTCTACGTCGCGGCCCGTGTTGCGGGACTGACCTACAGCGACGGCCACTGCCGGATAGAAGCGGTGGCCGGGGATGGGGAAAAGAGCGTCTACGATTCTCGCTACGTGCTCATTGCGACGGGGGTGACACCGAGAACGCTCGGGGTCCCCGGAGAGCGCGATTTCGCGGGGCGAGGCCTCGGCTACTCGTCGATCAGCTACTCCCACCTCCTCGACGACAAAAGCGTCTTCCTTATTGGTGATAGCCGACGCACCGTTACGGATGCGCGCGAACTGGCCCTCCATGCGCGAGAGGTCATGCTCTTCTTCCGCTCTTCCGGTCGCTACCACGACGTGCACCGTCGCGAGCTCGCCGCCGTCGACAACGTCACCATGATCGACGGTGATCGGATCCTGGAGTTCGAAGGCGACACGTTTGCGCATTCAGTCGTGATTGCCGACGCCGACGGGGTGAAGCACCGGTATGAGGCCGACGCCTTCTTTGTTCAGCTGCAGCCCGCCCCGAACTCCCTGGTAGCACAAGATATCACCGACCTCGACGACGACGGTCGCATCATAATCGACATGCGCAATCGCACAACCGCTCCGCGGATCTTCGCCGCCGGAGATGTCACGAACGTCGGCTTCGAACAGATTCTCGTCGCCCTCGGCGAGGGAACGAAGGCGGGCCTTGCCATCTACGAGGCGCTCACCCGCGAGTAAGCGATGCGCCATGACACCGTCACACGATAGGCCTGAGAAGCCCCTTCTGGCTATTGGAGACGCGAACACCGATCTCGTCATCCGTCTGCCCGAGTCGCCGGGCGATAGCGTCCCGCCTCCCGAATTGCACGGTGGCGGCACCATCTCCAATACCGCCGTGGGCGTCCGTCGCCTCGGCGTTCCGGTCGGCTTTGCCGGCGCCGTCGGTGACGATGGCTACGGCCGATTCGTAACGGAAGACCTGGCCCGCGAAGGCGTCAACACCGATCTGGTCGTCACAACGCGCCGGGACTTCACCGTGAGTGTCTTCGCCATCATCCACCCCGACGGTGATCGCACCATCACCGTATGGCCCCCCGAGGGCGGCGCCCACGCCCATCTAAAAGAACGCGACGTTCCCGGAGCGGCGGTGCGCGAAGCCGCATGGGTACATACCTCCGGCATCGCGCTGCGCCGCAGCCCCGTAGGAGAAACCATTCTCCGGGTGGCCGAGGTTGCCTGCGCCGCCGGCATACCGGTCAGTCTGGACCTCAACTTGCGTCTCGAGTATTGGGGGTGGAAGCACGACATCCTTGCCGTGATCCGCCGCCTGTTGCCCTTCGTCACGACCCTCTTCGGCTCCCTGGAGGACGAGATTATCCCCCTCGCCCGGGCACTCGGGGCAGAACCCGGCGCTTCCGCCCGCGCGGCAATGACGCACTTGGCAGACGCGGAGCGTACCGTCGTTGCCCGTAGCGGGAAGGACGGCGCGGCCATTCTCTCGGGCACAGGCGACTTCGCCGAGCAGCCCGCCGTCCCGACTGAAGTGGTCGACAGTCTCGGCGCCGGCGACGCCTTCAACGCCGGCTTCATTGCCGCGCGCCTCCGCGGCCTCGACGAAGCCGAAGCCCTCCGTTGGGGCCTGTGCGCCTCCGCCTTCCAGGTTGCCCGCCCCGGCGCCCGGGCCTTGCCTACCCTCTCCGAGCTCACGGCCTGCCTCCGGTCCTAAGCGCGGAAGGGCCGCCGGCGTTGTGCCCACCATCCCCGCGCCCGAGAGGCAGGCGGGCGGCGCCCTTGCGAGTCCTCGAGCACTAAGCCGACGGCCGGCCTCTCGTGGCAGGGGGGAGCGTTCACCCACGGCGGCCCTTCCGGGGAGCGGACCTTACCCCGCGCAGAGCCGGCGGGCACAACCTCGGAAGGGCCGCCGGCGTTGTGCCCACCATCCCCGCGCCCGAGAGGCAGGCGGGC
>CAYPTH010000040.1:0-9077 GCA_964413635.1 uncultured Spirochaetaceae bacterium | reverse complement strand
CGGAAGGGCCGCCGGCGTTGTGCCCACCATCCCCGCGCCCGAGAGGCAGGCGGGCGGCGCCCTTGCGAGTCCTCGAGCACTAAGCCGACGGCCGGCCTCTCGTGGCAGGGGGGAGCGTTCACCCACGGCGGCCCTTCCGGGGAAGCACCCGCCGGCACCTGGTTGCAATCCTGACTATAGCGGTACACACTGTTCACGCAGACCACCCGACTCAAGGAGGCACGGAATGGCTACAACCATCACCTTTCTCGGACACTCAGGATTTCTCCTGTCCGACGGGAGCGATACCGTGTGCATCGATCCCTTTCTGTCCGGCAATGAGCTGGCAACGCACACGCCGGATGACATCGACTGCAGCTATCTTGCACTGACACACGGCCACGCCGACCATGTTGGCGACACCGAGGAAATCCTAAAGAAGACCGGGGCGACACTGATCAGCTCCTTCGAGATTTGCAACTTTTTCGGCGGCAAGGGCTTCGAGAAGATCGAGCCGGGAAATCCCGGTGGTACGGTCAAGACGAGCTTCGGATCGGTGACCTTTACGCACGCCTTTCACTCCTCCTCCTACGAGGGGCAGTACATGGGCATGCCCATGGGGCTGGTAGTGAAGATCGGCGGCATGACCTTCCACCATCTCGGCGATACGGGACTGTTCACGGACCTTCGCATGTACGGCGAGATCTACAAACCGGATGTCGTGGCGGTGCCGGTCGGTGACCGTTTTACCATGGACTCCCGTCTCGGCAGCAAGGCGGCGGAATGGACCGGTGCCAAGGTTGCAATCCCCATCCATTACAAGACCTTCGGGCTTCTTGCACAGGACATCTCGGGCTTTACCCCCAAGGGTGTCGAGGTGAAGGAGCTCGCTCCAGGAGAGAGTTACACCTACGGCGCTTAGACACCCGGGCCGTGGGGCCGGCGACACGTTTGCGCCGTGCTCCCCCGGGCCATATACTTTTTGCTACATTAGCATGAGATTGACACCCGGTCGGGCACCCGACGGTGCCCGCCGGGCCTCTCAGAGAATACGTATCGTGGCCGGTGCGTAGACATCGGCCTCATACAGGAGGAATGAGTTTTGACACACGAATTCGATGCAGTGGTGGTCGGAGCAGGAGGCTCTGGGCTGTATGCGGCGCTCGAAGCGAGTAAGACTGCGAAGACGGCGGTCATTTCGAAGCTGTATCCAACGCGGAGCCACACCGGTGCGGCTCAGGGCGGTATCGGCGCGGCACTGGGAAATGTCGATGAAGACAGTCCCGAGTGGCACGCCTTCGACACGGTGAAGGGTGGCGACTACCTGGTGGATCAGCAAGCGGCCAAAATCCTGGCCGAAGAGGCGGTTCAAGCGGTCTACGACCTGGAGAACCGAGGCCTCCCCTTCTCCCGAACCCCCGAGGGCAAGATCGACCAACGGCGCTTCGGTGGTCACACCCGAAACTTCGGCGAGGCGCCGGTACATCGGTCTTGCTACGCAGCGGACCGTACGGGTCACATGATCCTGCAAACCTTGTATCAGCAATGCATCAAGAACGATGTGCACTTCTACGACGAGTTTCAGGTCCTCGAGGTGCTCATGGAGGGCAATAAGGTAAGCGGCCTGGTGACCTTCGAGCTCTCCTCCGGCGAGGTGCACGTCTTCCGCGCGAAGGCGGTGCTCTTTGCGACCGGCGGCTTCGGCCGAATGTTCCGGATTACGTCCAACGCCATTGCCAATACCGGTGACGGACCGGCGGTGCTGGCTCGCGCCGGCATTCCCTTGGAGGACATGGAGTTCTTCCAGTTTCACCCGACGGGAATCCGCGGGATGGGCATTCTCATTACCGAGGGCGTCCGCGGCGAAGGCGGCATACTCTTGAACAACAAGGGCGAGCGCTTCATGGAGACCTACGCGCCGACCCTCCTCGATCTGGCGCCGCGGGACATGGTCTCCCGGGCCATCCTTACCGAGATCCAGGCGGGTCGCGGCATGCGGGGTGACAAGAAGATCGATGACTACGTCATGCTCGACGCAAGCCACCTGGGCAAAGAGACGGTTTACAAGAAGATCCCGGACATTGCCGACTTTTGCAAAACCTACCTCGACATTGATCCCGCCGAGAAGGCCATGCCGGTGCAGCCCACCGCGCACTACGCCATGGGCGGCATTCCAACGAACATCAACGGACAGGTCGAGACCGCGGATACCACCTACGAAGGCCTCTACGCCGTTGGTGAGTGCGCCTGTGTCTCCGTTCACGGTGCGAACCGACTCGGCACAAACAGCCTGGTCGACCTGGTCGTCTTCGGTCGCCGCGCGGGCCGGCACATTGCGGAGTTCGTGAAGGGCGCCGACTTGCCGCCGGCACCCAAGAATGCCGGCGAGGCCATGCGCGAGCGCATTGCCAGACTGAAGAACGAGGAAGGCGCCCACCCCGGGCCGGTCTACGACAAGATGCAGAGTGTCATGATGGAGAAGATCGGCGTCTATCGGAACGCCGGCGATATGCAGGGCGCCGTGAAGGAGCTCCAGAGTCTCCGGGAAGAGTTCGAGGGAGTCCGAATTCAAGACAAGAACGGCAGCTTCAACCAGGAGGTACTGAGTATCCTCGAGCTGCAGAACCTCCTCGACCTGTCACTGGTGACCGCCTCCTCCGCTTTGAACCGGACCGAGAGCCGCGGGGCACATTCACGGGAAGACTACCCCGACCGAGACGACAAACAGTGGCTAAAGCATACCCTGGCAAGCCTGGACGGAAACGATGTGAAGATCAACTACAAGAAGGTAGACACCAGCATCTGGGAACCCAAGCCCCGGAAGTACTAGAGCGGGAGGATATTGAAGAATGAACGTAACCCTTGAGATACAGCGATACAATCCTGAAGTCGATGCCAAGCCCTACATGCAGGAGTACAAGGTAACGGCGGAACCGACCGACCGCGTCCTGGACGCCCTCATTGAGATTTGGCGCAACCAAGACGGAAGCCTGGTCTTCCGAAAGAGCTGCGCCCACGGCGTGTGCGGTTCCGATGCCATGCGGATCAACGGCGTGGAGAAGCTTGCCTGCAAGACCTTGATCCAAGACGTGGTCTCCGACGGGCACACCACCATCACAATCGAGCCGCTCAAGCACCTCGACGTGCAGCGCGACCTCATGGTAGACCAGGAACCCTTCTTCCAGAACTTTCGCTCGGTCAAACCATATCTCATGCCGGCGGAAGAGCCCGCGGAGAAGGAGCACATCCAGAGCCAGGAAGAGCGCGCCCAGTTCGATGACGCCACGAAGTGCATCAACTGTTCCGCGTGCTTTTCGGCGTGCCCGATCCTGGACAAGAACCGGGAGTTCATTGGCCCCGCGGCAATCGTGCAGGCGGCGCGCTTCGTCTTTGACAACCGTGACCAGGGACTCGAGCCGCGTCTCGACATTCTGGACACCATGAACGGCGTGTGGCCGTGCGAGAACCACTTCCAGTGCACGAAAGTGTGCCCTCGGGGTATCAAGGTGACCAAGCTCATCAACCTGACCAAGCGAGAGATCAAGAAGTACCGCGATGCGCGGGGAGAGAAGACAGCAGAGCCGGGAGATGCGGAATGAAGATTCATGAGTACCAGGCCAAGGAGCTCTTCGAGGAGTACGGCATTCCTGTCCAAGAACAGGTTGTCGTCGACAACCCAAAGGATGCACGAGCAGGCGCCGAAAAGCTCGGTGGCACCGTCGTCGTCAAGGCGCAGGTCCTCGTCGGTGGTCGCGGAAAGGCGGGGGGCGTGAAGCTCGCCGAGAACCCCGAGGAAGCCGAGGAGAAAGCCAAGGCCATTTTGGGGCTAACGATCAAGGACATTCCCGTTGAGAAGGTCATGATCACCAAGGCGGCGGACATTCAGCGAGAGTACTACCTAGGCCTCACCTTGGACCGCACGGCGAAGTCGCTCATTCTCATGATGAGCAAGGCCGGCGGTGTCGACATTGAGGACCTGGCGGTTAACCGGCCGGAGGAGATCATCCGGCTGCACATCGATCCCGTGCAGAGTGTAGATGAGATTGAGCTCCGCAAGGCGCTCGAGCACGTCTTCGACACCACGGAGCTCATCAGACAGGGCGAGGACGTGGTCCACAAGCTGTTCAAGCTCTACATGGAGAAGGACTGCACCCTGGTGGAGATCAACCCCTACGCCATGATCGACGGGGACAAGCTCCTTGCACTGGACGCCAAGATCAACTTCGACGACAACGCGGATTACAAGCATCCCGAGTACGCCAAGATGAAGAACCCGGAAGAGTACTCGGAGGACGAGATCGAGGCGCGGCAGTCGGGCTTGAGCTTTGTGAGCATGGACGGCGATATTGGCTGCATTGTCAACGGAGCCGGCTTGGCCATGGCGACCATGGACATTATCAAGCTCTACGGCGGCAACCCCGCAAACTTCCTGGACGTCGGCGGCAGCTCGAACCCGGAAAAGGTGCTGAACGCCCTGAGCATCATTACCAGGAATCCGAAGGTGAAGGCGATTCTGATCAACATTTTCGGCGGCATTACGCGCTGCGACGACATTGCCAAGGGCATTCTCATGGCCATGGAGCAGATCGACATCAAGCTCCCCATGGTCATTCGTCTCATCGGCACCAATGAAGAGGAAGGCAGGGCGATGCTCAAAGAGAAGGGCTTCGCGGTCGCCGAGAGCCTGAGCGAGGCCGTCGATCAAGTAACGTCCATAGGCTAGAGGAAACCCCATGAGCATATTGATTGATGAGAACACAAACGTAATCGTACAAGGAATCACGGGCCGCGACGGATCCTTCCACGCCAAAACCATGGTTGCCGACGGCACCAAGGTGGTCGGCGGCGTGACCCCAGGAAAGGGCGGACAGGATGTCGAGGGCATCCCGGTCTTCAACTCGGTACAGGAGGCGCAGAAGGCTCACAAGGTCGACGCCTCGGTGATTTTTGTGCCGGCAAAGTTCGCGAGTCCCGCCATCCGCGAGGCCGCCGACGCCGGCGTACCGTTGATCATCTGCATTACCGAGGGCGTTCCCGTCCTCGAGATGGCGGCGAACTACCGCTACGTCCGGGAGAAGGGACTGACCTTAATCGGACCGAACTGCCCGGGCCTCATTTCACCGGGCAAATGCAAGATCGGCATCATGCCCTTGCGCATTCATACGCAAGGCGACATTGGCGTCATATCCCGGAGCGGCACCCTCACCTACGAGGTGGTCTACAACCTCACGGTACACGAGATGGGCCAGAGCACCTGCGTCGGTATCGGCGGAGACCCCATCATTGGGTCCAACTTCATAGATGTCCTGAAGCTCTTCGAGGCGGACTCCGAGACCAAGGGGGTCGTTGTCATCGGCGAGATCGGCGGTGAGGACGAAGAAGCCGCGGCGGAGTTCATTCAAAAGCACATGTCCAAGCCGGTGGTGGCGTTCATCTCCGGACGCACCGCCCCCCCGGGCAAACGCATGGGCCACGCCGGGGCGATCATCTCCGGCGGAAAGGGAACGCCTCAGGCAAAGGTCGAGGCCTTCGAGTCCGCCGGCGTCCCGGTTGCCGACAAGCCGGACGAGATTCCGGGTCTCATGAAGGAGCGCCTGGGAAGATGAGGAACCGGTCGTGACCGAGATCGAGATCCGCAATGGGAAGGGCGCACGTAACGTGCGCCCTTTGTCCGTTCGGAGGAGAGAGACGGTTTCACCCATGCCTTTGTACATTAGTCAAATAAAAGAGGGGACTGCTCGCTGTGGATACTGAGCTTCTTGACCTATCAAATCTCGAGTTTCTAGAAGAGCTGTACGAGACCTGGTTGGAAGATCCAGGAAGCGTGCCGGAGCGGTGGCAACGCTACTTCGCCGAGTTGGAGAATGGGCATGCCCCGAAGGCAGCACCGGCGGCGGCCAGGCAGGCCGCGGCCTACCCGAGCGACTCAGATGCGAACATGGTTTACAAGCAGTCGCGGGTGGACAGCCTCATCTGGGCGTACCGCGACGTCGGCTACATCTACGCGGATCTCAATCCCCTTGGGAACTACTCAACGCCCGAGCTGAAATACATGTACATCACCATGGAGGGGAACTACGAGAGTCTTCACATTGAAGACTTCGGCCTCTCCGAGGAGGATCTGGATCTGGAGTTCTACACGGGGGGCTACTTCGATCCGAAGCGCGCCCCCTTGCACGAGCTCCTGACCAAACTCCAAGGCACCTACTGCGGACGCCTCGGTGCGGAGATCCTCCACATCCAGAACAAGCCCATGCGCCGCTGGCTCATCGAGAAGATCGAGAGCCCGGGGGGCATGCGTGACTGGAATGCCCGTGAGAAGATTCGGTTTCAGAAGGACCTGGTCAAGGCGGAGGAGCTCGAGCACTTCATCCACTCCAACTTCATTGGGCAGAAGCGCTTCTCCCTCGAGGGAGGCGAGGTGCTCATTCCCGCCCTCCGGTACTTGATCGACACGGCGGCGCAGCGCGGGCTCCACGAGCTGGTCCTCGGCATGGCGCACCGGGGCCGCATCAACGTCTTTACCAACGCCATGCGCAAGCCCGCCTTCGAGACCTTCGCCGGCTTCATCGAAAACTACAAGCCGCATACCTACGGCGGCAGCGGGGACGTGAAGTATCACCTGGGTCACAGCTTCGATTACGATGTCGGGGACGGTACGAGCATCCACATTAGTCTGGTTGCCAACCCGAGCCACCTGGAGTCGGTCGACCCGGTCGTCGAGGGGAAGGCGCGGGGTATCCAGCGACGACGCAAGGACCGGAACCGAAAGAAAGTGCTTCCCATCCTTATCCACGGCGACGCCGCCTTCAGCGGTCAGGGTGTCGTGGCGGAAACCTTCAACCTATCGCAGCTCAAGGGATACAAGACCGGCGGCACCGTACACATCATCCTCAATAACCAGATCGGCTTTACCACGGCCAGCAGAGACGCACGATCGACCTTCTTCGCCACCGACATTGCCAAGTCCATGCCGGTACCCATCCTCCACGTGAATGGAGACGACCCCGAAGCGGTTATGCAGGCAATCGACCTGGCCATGCGATGGCGGCAGAAGTTTGGCTACGACGTCGTTGTCGACATTCTGGTCTACCGACGCCTGGGACACAACGAGGCGGACGAGCCCTCCTTCACCCACCCGATCATGTACGACCTGATCAAGAACCACGACTCGGTACGGACGATCTACGGCCGCAAACTCGCAGAGGAGGCGACCTATTCCGAAGAGGATCAGAAGTCTTTTAGCGATAAGTACAAGAAGGTCCTCAAAGAGGAGCTCGACAAGGCAAAGAGCGGCGAAAGACCGAATCTCAACGACGCCTATGAGCGCGGCGAGTGGACCAAATTCCACCGTGAGTACACTCACACGCCCGTAGAGACCGGAGTGGACACGGATACTCTTACCGAGATCGGCACTACCCTCACCTCCGTTCCGGATGACTTTTCGATCCACCCCAAACTCGAGCGTTTCGTGAAGGACCGGAGCCGGCGCCTCGGAACCGGTGAGGGCTTCGACTGGGCCTTCGCCGAGAGCTTGGCCTGGGGCTCGCTCCTGCGAGAGGGCTACCCCATTCGGCTCAGCGGAGAAGACTCGAGCCGCGGAACCTTCTCGCAACGCCACGCCGTATGGTGGGACTCCAGCGCCGAAGTGCCGCGCACATACACCCCGCTGCAACACGTTGCGAGCGACCAAGGAACCTTCTCCGTATACGACAGTCCGCTCTCCGAGTTCTCGGTCCTCGGTTTCGACTACGGCTACGCTCTCGCGCAGCCCAACATTCTGGTCATGTGGGAGGCGCAGTTCGGCGACTTCGTCAATGGCGCGCAGGTGATCATCGACCAGTTCATCTCAGCCGGGGAGACGAAATGGTTTCGCTCCTGCGGCCTGGTAATGCTCCTTCCCCACGGCTACGAAGGCCAGGGCCCCGAGCATTCGAGCGCTCACCTCGAGCGCTTCCTGAACCTCTGCGCCGAGGACAACATGCAGGTGGTCAATCCGACCACCCCGGCACAGTACTTCCACCTCCTGCGTCGACAGATGAAACAGCCCTTCAGAAAGCCCCTCATTGTCATGACGCCGAAGAGCCTGCTCCGGCACAAGCGCTGCGTTTCAACAATCGGTGACCTTAGCTCCGGTCACTACCGCACCGTGATTGCCGATGAGGCTGACACCAAGAAGGTGAACCGCATTGTGCTGTGCTCCGGCAAGGTCTACTACGACCTTCTGAACCGGAAAGAAGAGCAGAAAGACGAATCGGTAGCACTGATCCGCCTGGAACAGATCCATCCCTTCCCGTGGGACGAGCTGCGCACGGCCATTGAAAGCTTCAATACGAAGGCCGAGGTGATCTGGTGCCAGGAGGAGTCGCAAAACCGAGGTGCCTTCGGCTTCGTTCGCGGCCGTCTGAACGATATCCTGGCCGACTCCGACCGAGAGCTGCGCTACGTGGGACGGCCCGAGAGCGCGAGCCCCGCGGCAGGATCGCACAAGCAACATCTCGAAGAGCTGGAGAGCTTTCTCTCGGAAGCCATTCCCGAAGCCGGCTCCGGTAAGGCAGAATAGAGTCAAGGATAGGCAATGAAACAGGAAGTCCAAGTTCCGGAAATAGGTGAGTCGGTCACGGGAGGGATCCTCGCGTCGTGGCTGAAGCAGACGGGGGATAGCGTCGAAGAAGGCGACGAAGTCTTCGAGCTCGAGACCGACAAGGCGACCCTCTCCGTTCCGAGCCCCGGCGCCGGCACCCTCGAAATCTCCGTTGAGGAGGAGAGCGAGGTCGAGGTCGGCCAGGTAGTCGGATACGTCGATACCGAAGGCCCGGCGGCGAAGGGTAGCGGCGCGCCACCGAAAGACGCCGACACCGAGGGGGAGTCCGCCTCTGAGGCGGCAGACTCCGGCGGCGCCGACGAAACGGGCGCCGGCTCCGGCAGCGCCGACGAAACGGGCGCGGGCTCCGGCGGTGGCGAAACGGGCGCGGGCGAGGATCTCTCCCCGGCGGTGCGACGAATTGTGGCGGAACACAAGCTCGATCCCGCCTCCATTCGGGGTACCGGCAGATCGGAAGAGCGTCGTGTAGGGAAAGAGTGTAGATCTCGGTGGT
>CAYPTH010000039.1:15300-23135 GCA_964413635.1 uncultured Spirochaetaceae bacterium | reverse complement strand
CCCTCGCCGGCCGGCTGGAGACGCCGCTCTTGGAGTGGGACTGGCTCCACCAGTTGGAGGCCTCGGGCAGCATCTCCCCGGATGAGGGCTGGATACCGGTTCACCTCACGCTTCGCGAGGAGGACAGGCTGGTCGCCGCGGCACCGCTCTACGTGAAAACCCACAGCATGGGCGAGTTCGTCTTCGACTTCGCCTGGGCGGATGTTGCCCGCCAGGTCGGCACGCAGTACTACCCCAAACTCGTTGGAATGAGCCCGGCGACACCGTCGACGGCATTCCAATTCCTCATCCGTGAGGACTACGATTCCGAGACCGTGACGTGGACCATGCTCGAACAGATCGAGGAGTTCTGCAGGGAGAACAAGATTCGAACCATGGCCTTCAACTACGTCGACCACGACTGGCGACGATTCGTTGAGGATTGGGGCTTCACAACCTGGAAACACCAGAGCTACCAGTGGATCAACCACGGCTTCGACGGTTTTGATGATTACCTGGCAATCTTCCGAAAGAACCAGCGAAAAAACATCCGCAAGGAGCGAAGGAGCGTTGACGACCTGGGAATTCGGGTGGAGCCGGTCTTGGGAACGGACGCGCCGGACCGCTTCTTCTCTCTCATGTACGAGCTCTACGAGATTCACAACGATCAGTTCGGTCCCTGGGCGGCGAAGTTCCTGAACCGCAAATTCTTTGAAGGGCTCGCCGACAGCTTTCGACACCGCGTCCTCTTCGTCCCCGCCTATCACAATGGAAACGAAGAGCCCTTCGCCATGTCCTTCCTGCTTACGAAGGGCGATCAGCTGTTGGGAAGATACTGGGGCGCCTTTGAGCACATTGACAACGTGCATTTCGAAGCCTGCTACTACGCCCCCATACAGTGGGCAATTGAGCACGGTGTTCGGGTGTTTGACCCCGGCATGGGCTCCTCCCACAAGGTGCGCCGGGGATTCGAGGCCGTAGAGAACTACAGCCTCCACCGCTTCCTGGATGAGCAGATGAACGTGATCATGCGCTCCAACATCGATCGCATAAACGGCTACGAGCAGCAGAATATTGATTACTTGAACGAGGCAATTCCCTTTGCCGCGGACCGGGATCCTCGCACCGGTGATTGAGTTGTCCCTGACAATGGGCTACCATTCCCTGTACAAAGGGGGCTCACGTGTCGAGTACTGCGCGACTTCACCTGGGCAGGCTGCATCTCGAGATCTTTGCGGCTAACGTGCTGGTGACGCTGGCTGTCGTTGCCATTCGGCAGACCTTCGTAGTCATCTTTAATCCCTTCCAAGACTTAGACCTGATCGGCAGACTCCTCTTCTCTCTCCAAGCCGAGGTCTACGGACCGAGCCTTGCGCTCTCGATTGTCATGTACGCGGTTGTGGCTATCCGCTTGCGACCGCTCTTTCGCTACTTGCGCCACGGCAACAACTATGAGGCGGCGCGCCGGGCGAGCATCTCCGTTCCATGGATTCTGGTGATCGTCCACGTTGCCTTCTGGATCGTGGGCACGATCGTATTCTACGCCCTTCTCATTGGATTCGATGCAGTGGGGCGCGTGACCTTTACCTGGACGCTGCTCACCTCGACGAGCGCGGGACTGGTGACCGGACTCATGACCGCGCTCTGGGTCAACAAGATTCTCCTGCCGGCGAAGCGCGAGCTCCGCATGGTCGACATGCACGACGGCGAGAACAACCGTTTCTCCGCGTGGAAGAATCCGCTCATCTTGGGGACCGCGGTCCTCACCGTCGCCGTCTTCTACAGTTTCATGATCGACTACTACCGCATCGCGGTGATTGTCCCACCGGCCCTGCAGAGCATGGCCATTCCGACGGCCGCAACCGGGCTGGCGCTTGCGCTGCTCTTTGGAATCATGATGGCCCTCTCTCGCGCGGAGGATCACTTCCAGCTGCGCGTCCTCGACCAGAAGCTCGTGGACCTTGCATCCGCGGGCGGCGACCTCTCTCAGCAGATTTCCCTCATCAACTTTGATGACATTGGCGAAATCTCCGTACACATGAACGCCTTCCTGCGCAGCTTGGCGCGCCTGGTCGGCAAGGTAGCCGAAACCGCACAGCACCTGGCCGGGTCCGGGCACAGTCTCGCGGTGCGAATGGAGCAAACAACGGAGAGCGTGAACCGTATCGTCGGGTCGATCGAGCACATTCGAGGCCGCATGCACGCCGAGACCGAGGCGGTCGAGGAGTCTTCCGAGGCGGTACAAGAGATCGTCTCCCACGTGCAGGAGCTCGATGAGGTAATCCAACGCCAGTCGGAGAGCGTTACGCAATCATCGGCCTCTATTGAGGAAATGATTGCGAGCTTGCGCTCTTCTACCTCCCACTCGGAAAGCCTGGCCGAGCACTTCACCAAGTTGGTGGGCGCTGCCGGAGAGGGCCGGCGCACCATTGGCTACGTAGGATCGGAGATCCGAAATGTAGCGAGCCAGTCCGAGAGTCTCACAGAGGCGAACAAGCTGATTGCGACCATTGCGGCTAGAACGAACCTCTTGGCCATGAATGCTGCAATCGAGGCCGCCCACGCCGGCGCAGCGGGCAAGGGCTTTGCCGTTGTCGCAGATGAGATTCGCAAGCTCGCGGAAAACTCGGCGGAGCAGTCGAAGGTCATCAATGAACACCTGAAGGCGACGCAACAGGTCATTTCCACGGTGGTCGGTGCCACCGAGCGAGCGGAGCACGCCTTCGGCGAAATCGAGACGCAGATCGAGGAGGGCCGATCGCTGCAGCAGGAGATCCACCACGCCATGGCGGAGCAGAGCCAGGGCAGCGAAGAGGTGCTCACGGGCTTGTCCAACATTACGGAGGTGACCGACAGAGTCCGATCCGGAGGCAAGGAGATGCGTCGTCGCAGTGAATCGGTGACCGAGAAGATCGAGACGCTGCGCGCCGTCTCGAAAGAGCTGCGCGCCACAATGGATGAGATCTCGCGGGGCCTCAACGAAATCAGTGAGGCGACGAACGGAGTCTACGAGCTCAGCGAGACCAACCGGCGGCAGATCGAGGTGCTCACCGACGAAACGGCGCACTTCCGTCTGGCCGCCGCGGCGGCCTACGCGGAAGACTGAGCGGGGGAGCTTCCGTTCGAGGCGCCGGGAAACTGCAGGCGAATGCGGGGAGAGGCCCCGGCATCCGAGTCGGCGGAGTCGAACGAGAGGGTCGCGCCGACGGCACGGGCGAGCTTCTCGATGAGCGGTTGCCATTGCTCCCACTCCTCTGCCAATACGCCGGTGGCACTGCCGGTGGCACTGCCGGCGCCACAGACAAGGTCCAGCACGGCGCGATTCCCGACGTTCCGCGTGACCAACTGCAGCGGCGGCGCGTCGCCTTCTTTGTTTGCAGCATGATCGATCGCGAAGCTCAGCACCTCTGCTACCAGCCGGGACAATAGAACGGGGCTCGCCGTGACGGCTGGGGTGTCTTCCGCCAATTGTTCTTGCAGCTTCATTGGGAGACCGCCCCGGTCTTCCGCAAGCTCTCCGGCAACGCGCTGAATCGCCGTGTTGAGATCGAGGTCCATCTCCCGAGCCAGACCGACCAGGAGGGCGTCGTCCACTAAATCGCGGCGGAACCCCTCCAGCTCGCGCAGCGCTGCGTCAACGGTATCCAGATAGGTAGCGAGCTCACTTCTGGGAATCCGTTGCTCCGAAGTCACCCGCTTGCCGAGAGACGCGACGCGGTGAATGGACTCAACCGGCCGGGATAGCTCGCTGGCCACATACGCGCCGTAGCGTTGAAGGAGGGTGACGCCACGCGGCTCATGCCCAATCTTCCCCACCACGTCGCGGACGGAGATGCTGCGCAGGGCTTCGGCGAGACGTTGGTTTTCCCTGCGCAGGTTGTACAGGTCGGCCGACTGCCGGACGACGCTTATGAGCTCGACTGCGTCCCAGGGCTTGAGAATGTAGCGATAGATGTTTCCACTGTTGATAGCGTCCAGCAGCGACTCCCGGTCGGAATACGCCGACAAGACTACGCGCACCGCCTCCGGGTTCACCTCCTGCGCCCGGCGAAGCAGCTCTAAGCCATCCATCTGCGGCATGCGCAGGTCGGAAACCAACACTTGCACCGGACGCTCGCGGATGAAGTCCAGCGCCTCTTTCGGGTCGCGGAAGGTGAGTGCATCGTAGGGCTGAAACTGGAAGAGCCGAGCGATCGCTTTCAGGACGAGCTCGTCATCGTCGACAAATACAACAGGAGGAGCGTGGCGCGGTCCGTTGAAGGACTCGTCACTCAAGTCAAAGGCGTCACTCACGACGAACCTACCTCGACGCGTGGGTTTCGTTCTGAGTCTGAGTGTAGCACGAAAGGAAGTGAGCTCGCCAGTTCGCGCGTCCCCCGCTTTGCCGACGAGGCGTTGACGAGATATACTGGACCGGGAGAGGAAGCAGGTGATTCCTGAGGTGCACGCACAGCTCAAACAGTTCAACTCCAAGGAGCCGGATCTGCGCGTTTCGGCTCAGACGGATGCCTCCAATTCCGGTCTCGTCATCATCTCCCTGGAGGGCTCCCTCGACACCGAAAACGCCACGGCGTTCCACCGCAGCATAGATGGGGTCATGACGGCGCTCGAGTCGTGTCGGATCCTGGTCTTCGACCTCCATCGTCTGAAGTACATCTCGTCCTCCGGCATCGGGGCCTTCACCAACATTCTCGTTGCCGCCGAGCGCTACGGATATCAGATCTTCCTGTATCGTCTTTCGGCAAACGTACGTGTCGTCTTCGATACCCTGGGATTCTCCCAGTTCTTCCGCCTTGTCGAGAATTGGGGCGAAGTGCGGGAGCACATTGCCGGGAAGCGCGCCTAACCCGCATAGGCAGCCATGGAAGAGAACGTCCTGCCCAATCAAAGCCTCGAGACCCTCTTCGAAAGCCGGTGGCTGTACATTGTCGAGCTAGATGCCGACCGCAGCATTCAACGTAGTAATACCGCTGCGCGAGAGCTTCTGGGGATTGACGACGACGACGGCAGACGTGACATCCGCACCACCGCCCTGGCCGCCCTGGAGCTCCCGGCGGAAATCACGGAGCAATCACTCCTCACGCGTCTCCACGGCGAGATCTGCCAGTCATTGGAAATCGTCACGCCGTCCGGTCTGGTCCGGTGGTTCGAATGGCGGGTGAGTCCCGTCTTCGATGATGGCCATGAGCTCCAAGCTTTCCTCTGCATTGGCACCGACATCTCCCGGCGACGACGCGCCGAAGAGCGGATCCGCGTGTTCTTCGACGAATCTAAGGACATGATCTTCAGCTGCGCCCCGGATGATCGCATTACCGAGGTCAACGAGGCGGGGGTCCGGCTCCTCGGATCACGAAACGCTGCGAGCCTCGTTCAGCGCAAAATCACCGACTTCTATGTGAGCGTCGCGGACCGCGAGTTCTATCGGAGTCGCATGAGGGCCGACGGATACGTCAAGGATCTCGAGCTCTTCATGCGCCGGGAGGACGGAACGCGACTCGTAGTGCTGGAAACGTCCACCGCCGTCAAGGATTCGGACGGGAACATCCTCGAGTATCACGGCATTATCAAGGATATCAGCGAGCGGATTCGCCTCGAGCAGGACCACATGAAGATGAATATCGAGCTTGCTGAGACGAACCGCAAACTCAGGCACACGCAATCGCGGCTGGTGCAGCAAGAGAAACTCGCCTCCGTCGGGCGCTTGGCGGCCGGCCTCGCACACGAGATCAACAACCCCTTGAGCTTCGTAAAGAGCAACCTCGACAGCCTCAAAGAGTATGTCCGCCGCTTGTCCCAACACATGGACTCCCGGAACGAGAGCGCGCGGCCACCTGAGATCGACGTCATTCTTTCCGACCTGGATACACTCTTCGACGAGAGCGAGCATGGATTCGACCGAATGGTGTCGATCGTTCAGGGCCTGCGCAATTTTGCCCGGACCGGCAAGGGCCGGCGAGAGGAGTACAGTCTCAACGCCGCCGTCGAAACCACCCTTGCCATCCTGCGAAACGAGTACAAACGCCTTGCCGACGTGGAGCTCCACCTCGGTGAGATCCCGGAGGTGCCGTGCTTCCCCGACGAGATCAACCAGGTCATGCTCAACGTGCTGATCAACGCGATCCAGGCGATCCGCTCGCAGGACGAGGAAGCGGAGCACGCTATTCGCATCTACACCGGGAGCACGGAGACATCGGTCTATTGCCGGATTGAGGATACGGGCCCGGGAGTCTCGGCAAAGGATATGCCACAGATCTTCGAGCCCTTCTTCACCACAAAGCCGCGCGGGGAGGGTACCGGATTGGGACTGAGCATTTCATATGACATTGTGGTGAACAAACACGGCGGAGACTTGAGCGCAACGTCCCTGCCTGATGGCGGGGCTGCGTTTCTCATTGAGCTGCCTCGGCACGTTGAGGGCGCCGCGGCAGGGGAAACAACATGAGAAAACGCAGTATCGCAATGGCAGCGGTCCTTCTCGCCGCCGTCCTCGTTCCGGCGTCGGCAGAGAATGGCGACTTCCAGGGCTTCCGACAACTCTCCACGGAGCACTTTACCTTTGTCTATGAGCCCCGGGACAAGGCGGCGGTGAATGAGCTCGTTGCCATGGCGGAGGATGTCTACCGGGGTGTCACCGAGCTCTTGGAGGACAAGCCTGAGCACACGACCGTACTCGTTGTCGGTCGGACGGACCAGGCAAACGGCTACTTCTCCTCGGCGCCGCCGCAACACATCGCGCTCTTCGTCGCACCCATGCCGGGGCCCCAGCTCGGGACACGACACGCCAGTTGGCTGCGCCTCGTCTTCGTCCACGAATTCACCCACCACGTCCACATCAACTATCAACGGGGTATCTTCCAGGGGCTCGGAAAGGTCTTCGGAGACGAGGTGGTCACGGGTAACCTCCTGTTCATGCCCTTCTGGAACGTCGAGGGCATCACGACGAACGCGGAGTCGCTTCTGACCCGCGGAGGGCGCGGAAAGAGTGCGTTTTTCGAGATGTCCTACAAGGCCCTGGCCATGGAGGGGGAGCTCTTCAACATCACCCAGGCGGGCTACCAGTCCCACCTGCCGCCCAGCGGTCGCTTCTACGTCGGCGGCTATCTGCTGATCGATCACATTATTGATAGCTACGGAACAGAGCTGTATCTCGAAATCCACCGCGACTTTCTGCGCTTCCCCTTCCTCGGCATCTGGGGTGCCATTCGCCGGAACACCGGAGACTCGGCCACCGACATTCTGCGCGACATTGAGCGCAAGTTGGAAGAGAGATATGGCGATGTTGACGTCCGAGCCCGGGGGGCTTTGCTCAGCCCCGAGAGCGTAAGCGACTATTACGTTCCGGTTCGTAGCGACCGCGGGCTCATTGCCTACCGCGGACGGCCGGACGCGCGGGGCGCCCTGGTACACCTCGATCTCCCGGCAAGCGCCGCCGGCGCGTCCGCGAGGGCCGGCGAAACGCTCATAGCCGAGCTGCCCATGACCAACGGCAACGACTTCTCCGCGACCGCGGACGGCGGCACCATTGTCGTATCGAGCTATGATGTTGAGGGGAATCATCCCGCAGGCTCTTTGCTGCAATCCGGAGAAACCATTGCCCGGCTGTACACGGTAGACAGCGATACCGGCGCGACCGAGGCAGTCCCCAACTCCGACCACCTCTCCGAGCCGGCCATTTCGCCGGACGGGTCCTTCATTTTCGCCGTGGAGCAAAGGGGGACGCGGCGACGGCTGGTGCGCATCCCCCGCGGAAACGGCGCGGATCGCTCCGTCATCTTCGAAGATCCGCGGACGCAGGTCGGCCGGCCGGTCATCTCCCCCGGCGGTACACGGCTGGCCTTTACCGCGAACCGCGCCGG